>NZ_PQFE01000006.1:0-140002 GCF_022342445.1 Tessaracoccus sp. ZS01
GGCTGGGCGAGGGCGTCGGGCTGGGGGATGCCTCGGTGGTCTGCGGCGAGGGTGAGACCGAGGGCGAGGCGTCGACGCTCGGGGAGGCCGACGCCGGCACGGCAGCGGTGGGCGACCGGTCCGCCGTGAGCTGCGGGTCCCCGGACAGCAGCCACCAGGCGAAGCCGACCACCATCAGCACTGCCAGCGCGATGAGGCCGATCAACAGGCCTCGCCGGCTGCCCTCTTCCTCTTCTTCCATGGGCAGGAGGACATCGCTGTCCTCGGGCTCTGCGGCGGCCCGGGCCGGCGCGACCACGGGCGCCGCAACCACGGGGGCGGGTGCGTCGGCCGGGTAGGCCCGCATGGGCGCGGGGAGACCCGCGGCCGGCACCACTGCCGTGTCCTCCCCCACCACCACGGGCGGCGGGAGGAGTTGGGTGACGGCTTCGGCGGTCTCGGCGCGCAGCGCCGCCTCGAGGGTGGCCGCATCCGCCGGCCGGGCGTCCGGGTCCTTGGCCAGCATGGCGGTGACGATGGCGGCCAACTGCGGCGGCACGTCGGGACGGGCCTCCTGGATGTTGGGTACCGGCTCCGTGGCGTGGGCCATCATCGTGGACACCGCGGTGGGGCCCTGGAAGGGGGGCCGGCCGGTGATGAGGGCGAACAGCACGCAGCCGAGTGCGTAGATGTCTGCGCGCTGGTCGACCCGCATCCCGCGGGCCTGTTCCGGCGCCAGGTAGGCGGCGGTGCCGATGACGGCACCGGTGGCGGTCAGCGGCGAACCGGAATCTGCCACCGCCTCGTCGATGATGTGGGTGATGCCGAAGTCGAGCACCTTGACCGCACCGTCGGCGGCGCGGGCGATGTTGCCGGGCTTGACGTCGCGGTGCACCAGGCCGGCGTGGTGGGCGGCGCCGAGCGCGGCGGAGACCTGGATCGCAATGCTGCGGATCTCTTCGAAGGGGAAGGCGCCGCGGGTGCGCAGCTCGTCAGCCAGCGTGCTGCCGGGCAGCAGCTCCATGACGAGGAACGCCCGGTCGTTGTCGACGCCGGCGTCGAAGACGGTGACGATGTTGGGGTGGTTCAGGGCGGCCGTGACGCGCGTCTCCCGGCGGAAGCGTTCCGCGGTGACCTCCGCGTCCTCCATCTCCGCGACCACCTTGACGGCGACCTCGCGGTCCAGCACCTGATCCCGGGCGCGCCAGACGGTGGACATGCCACCACGACCGAGCCGCTCTTCGAGGAGGTAGCGGCCGGCGAGGACATACCCCGGGCCGGGTTGGCTGCGCTCCGTCATGCTCCGAGCCTAGCCCCCGTTCCTGTCAGGGGAGGACCTACCGTCTCACGCCCCTTGCCAGGAACGGTTGGCCGGCGGCTCAGTCGTCGTCGACCTCACCGGCCAAGGCCTTGGCCGCGAGGTTCTCCTCCTCGGCCACCTCCCAGACCTCCTTGGCGGCCTGGAAGTTGAGCACGACGATGCCGAGACCGAGGATGAGGTCCGGCCAGCCATTGGGCACCAGGGTGAGCGTCAGGAGGCCCATGGCGATGATGCCGATGTTGATGATGACGTCGTTGCGGGCGGCGAGCCAGGCGGCCTTGGTCATGGATCCGCCGTGGTCGCGCTGGCGCAGCAACAGGAACGCGCACAGGGAGTTGACCACCACGGCGCCGCCCGCGGTGAGGATCAGCGACAGGGGATCCGGCGCGTCCGGGTTGGAGAACTTGGCCACCGCCTGCCACAGCGCCGCGGCGGCGGGGGCCAGGATGACCAGCCCCATGACCTTGCCGGCCTTCGCGCGCCGCGCAAGCGGCCAGCCCAGCGCGGCGAAGATCAGCAGGTTGACGGCGGTGTCCTCGAGGAAGTCGACCGAATCCGCGAAGAGCGACACGGACCCGATGGCCCACGCCACCGTCGCTTCGATGAAGAAGTAACCCAGGTTCAGGCCCGCCACCACCAGCACGGTGCGGCGGAGTAGGCGGGCCTTGGCGGGGTCGAGCTCGATCACGGGCTGAATGTACTACCGCATGCAATGTCCGCCAGCAGGGGGGCGTCCGCGCGGGCCCACACAGGGAGGTCCCCACTGGAGGAGATCTGATGCGGCGGCCCGTCAGCCTTCCGCGAGCACGTCCTTCATGGACTCCGGGCCCCACGTGAGGATCTGGGCGTTGGGGATGGCCGTGAAGAGGACGGCGTTGCCGTGGCCCACGAAGACCGTCTGGTCCTCGCTGGGCTCGGCGTAGATCTCGTAGCCGGCGTCCGCGGCGCTGCTCATGATGGAGTCGATGACGGGCTGGGGGTCCTCGTCGATCATCATCACGGCGGACTGCTCCGACTGGGTCACGATGGTGCTCTCCGGCAGCTTCATGCCCTTCGGCACGGTGACGTCCATGGGCCCGACCTTGATCACCTCGGTCTGGATCTCCCCGGTGAACGCCTCCTCCTCCGGCTGCGGGAGACCGCTCTGGGTGCCGCCCACCGGGGCGGACGCGGTCACCTCGGGCGCGGGCGTCGGTTCTTCCGAGCCGGTGCAGGCAGCCAGCGAAAGCGCGGCGACAACGGTGACGGCAAGTGCGGCGGGTCTCATCCTCATGGGCGCAATTCTATGCAGCGTCCGGGGACAGGCCCTCGAAGAGGTCCGTGGCCGGCCCGTCGCCCTGCGGGAACGGCTGCCCGGCACCGAGGAGATAGGCCTCCCCCGCGCCGGGGAGTTCCTGCATGATCGAGAAGAACTGCCAGAACGGGTCCTCCGCGTTGACCTGGCTGCGGTGCGTGAAGAGCGCGCGGCGGCAGATGTCAAGGTACGGCTGCAGCTCGACCACCGCGACGATCTGTTCCGGGTCCGGGCCGAAGCGGCGCTCCGCCTCGTCGTCGCTGTGGTCGTGATCAGCACCCCACAGCTCCAGACCACGCTCGCGGGCGATGGCGTAGGCCTCCGCCCACCGGCTGGTGTTGTGCGTGTTCCAGAGCACCCGCTGCACCTGCCACGGCGACCCCAGATCCGGCCGGTGCGACGGAGTGGCCGCCAGCTGCACGGCGTACATCAGCACGCGGTGGGCCTGGATGTGGTCCGGGTGGCCGTAGTTGCCGTGCGGGTCATAGGTGACAGCCACCTGCGGACGGCGGGTACGGATGACCTCGACGAGGTGGTCCGCCGCCTCGAGGAGGTCTGCGCGCCAGAACGCGTTGTCCGGCATCTCGTCGGGCACGCCGGCCCGGCCCGCCTCTGTGGTGACCATGCCGCTGTCGTGGTAGCGGCCGACCCCACCGAGGAAGAGGTGGTCCGTGACCCCGATGACGCCCATGGCCTGCGCAATCTCCTCCTGCCGGTGCACGCCCAACTCCTGCGGGGAGTAGTGCGCCCAGTCCGGCACCAGGATCTCGCCGAGTTCACCCAGCGTGCAGGTCACGAGCGTGACCTGAGCGCCTTCGGCGAGGTACCGGGCCATGGTGGCGGCGGACTGGCTGGATTCGTCGTCGGGATGGGCGTGCACGAGCAGGAGCCGGCGATCAGGGAGCATGTCCTTCAGCATAGGCATCGTCAGTTCCTGAGCAGAGTGGCGAACTCGACGAAGTCGTCGACCTCCACCTTGCGCTTCGAGCCCACGAGGGCGTCGGCGAGTTCGTCGGCGCCGGCGCGGACGCGGCGGCCGAGAGAGGCGACACCCGGGCCGCCGAAGTCCGACGTCGCGGCGAAGATGGCCGTGCGCATGGTGAGCGCGCCCAGGTAGCTGAAGAGGGGGCGCATGGCGAACTCGAGCATCAGCGAGTGGCGCTCCGTGCCGCCGGTGGCGGCCATGAGGACCTGCTTGCCCTTGAGCGTGTCCATGTCGAGGATGTCGAAGAAGCTCTTGAACAGGCCGGACATGGAGGCCGAGAACGTGGGACTGACGACGATGAGTCCGTCCGCCGCGGCCACGGCGTCGGTGATGCGGGCCAGCTCGCCGGTGGGGAAACCGGTGAGCATCGCGTCGACGATGGGGTGGGCCAGCTCGCGGAGTTCCGCGACGGTGACCTCGAGCTCCTCGCCCTTGGCGGCGAGGGAATCACGCAGCCGGGCGACGATGTCGTCGCTCAGCACGCGGGTGGACGACGGCGACCCCAGGCCGCCGGAAATCACGACGATGCGCTTCATGTGTCTTTTCCTCGGTCAGAGCTTGTTGTCGTCCTCGGCGCGGGTGCCGGTCCAGCGGTCCACCTGCGGCTCGCCGGGCGCGACCTCCTCGACGGGGCCCCGTGCGGCGAGCATGCTCGCGTGGGTGGGGGCGTCGGGCACGTGGGCCGGCTTGAGCTTGGCGAATTCCTTGCGCAGCACGGGCACGACCTCTTCACCGAGCAGGTCCAGCTGCTCGAGCACGACCTTCTGCGGCAGGCCGGCGTGGTCCATGAGGAACAGCTGGCGCTGGTAGTCGCCCGCGTACTCGCGGAAGCCCAGAACCCGCTCGATGACCTGCTGCGGCGAACCGACGGTGAGCGGGGTCTCGCGCGTGAAGTCCTCCAGCGAGGGGCCACCGCCGTAGACGGGGGCGTTGTCGAAGTAGGGGCGGAACTCGCGCAGGGCGTCCTGGGAGTTCTTCCGCATGAACACCTGGCCGCCGAGCCCGACGATCGCCTGGTCCGCGGTGCCGTGGCCGTAGTGCTCGAAGCGGCGGCGGTACAGCTCCACCATGCGCTTGGTGTGCGACGAGGGCCAGAAGATGTTGTTGTGGAAGAAGCCGTCACCGTAGTAGGCGGCCTGCTCCGCGATCTCGGGGGAGCGGATGGAGCCGTGCCAGACGAACGGCGGGATGCCGTCGAGCGGGCGTGGCGTGGAGGTGAAGCCGTGCAGCGGGGTGCGGTACTTCCCCTCGAAGTTGACGACCTCCTCGCGCCACAGCGCGTGCAGCAGCGAGTAGTTCTCGACGGCGAGCCCGATGCCCTCGCGGATGTCCTTGCCGAACCAGGGGTAGACCGGGCCGGTGTTGCCGCGGCCCATCATGAGGTCGACGCGGCCCTCGGCCAGGTGCTGCGCGTAGGCGTAGTCCTCGGCGAGGCGGACGGGGTCGTTGGTGGTGATGAGCGTGGTGGCGGTGGAGAGGAGGATCTTCTCGGTCTTCGCGGCCAGGTACGCCATCAGGATGGGCGGGTTGGCCGGCGCGATGAACGGCGGGTTGTGGTGCTCACCGGTGGCGAACACGTCCAGACCCCTTTCCTCAGCCTTCATGGCGAGCTCGACGGTGGCCCGGATGCGGGCATTCTCGGTGGGCGTCCTGCCCGTGGTGGGGTCGGTGGTGACGTCACCGATGGTGAAGATGCCGAACTGCATGATGTGCCTTTCCTCAAGCTGCTGACACCACCATACAACATAGTTGACTGTTAAACTATTCCCGTGCGCCAGCCCGGCTCTCGTCAACGAGCCTGGACAGAGCCCACCGTCGGCATGCTGTTCATCCCCCAGCAGGTGATCCAGATGGCCGGCGTGGGTAGGGTGCACGCGCATTGAGCCCCGCGGCTCAGTGCGGGAAGGCGAATTCGCCGATCACGAAGTAGACCGAGAACAACGCCGGCAGGAGCGGGAGCAGAACCAGCCACGAGGTCTCGTTCCGGCGGAACCACGCGAGGAGCGCGACCACACCGGCGCCGACCATGAGCAGGAACCCGATGCCCGCCAGCACCGGCGGCGGCAGGAGCGAGAACTCGGTGCCGTCATCGAAGCGGAACGGTGTCATCACGGCCAACTGGAACACGGCGATCCCCACCGCCATCAGGCCGAGCGACCACCAGGCAAACGCCGTCTTCGGGCGCAAGGTCATGGGCTCACCACGACGCTCCAGGCTGCCGCCGGCGGCCAGCACGAGGGCCACCAGGCCGACGAGGAACGCGCCCGTGAACACCCACGCGCGGGGTTCCGCGGACGGGACGAAGAACATCGCGACGAAGAGTGCCGCCACGAGGGCCGCCACGTACAGGGCCGCCAGGCCGAGTTTCGAATGCGCGAGTGTTGACATGTCACACTCCCCTTTCACCCGCAGGCGAGGCGCGCGCGCCTCAGTGCGGGAACGTGAATTCGCCGACCACGAAGTGGACCGCGAACAGCGCGGGCAGCAGCGGCAGGAGGACCAGCCACGACCTCTCGTCGCTGCGGAACCACGCCAGGAGGGAGACCACTCCGGCGGCCAGCATCAGGGCGAACCCCGCGATGGTGAAGACCAACATGGGGATGAAGGGGCCCATCTCCGTGGGTTGCCCCGTCCTGATGATCGCCACGTAGAGGCCCGACAGGAACATCGTCGCGACTCCCGCGACGCTGAGCCCGATCGCCCACCACCCCATCCTCGTACGGGGTCGGAAGGCCACCTTCTCGTGGCGCCGGTGAAGGTCATCGAGCGCCACCAGGGCCACGGCGAGCGTCATGGCGAAGAACATCGCCGTGAAGACCCACGCGCGGGTCTCGTCGGAGCGGATGAAGAACATTGCGGCGATCATCGCCAGCACCACACCTCCGACAACAAGCGCAGCTTGTCCGAGCCTCGAGTGCACCATCTCAACTGACATGAGGGCCACCCCCTCTGGGGGATCCGCCGTCGGGTGTATCCCGACTGGTGAGTCAATACTACGCCCGGTAGGAATGTTGCGACAAGGGGTTCCCTTCAGGATGTCGGTGGTCGAGAACCGGCGACAGCGCGCGGTCAGACGACGCGGCGCATCCAGCCGTGCTTGTCCTCCGCGCGGCCGTACTGGATGTCCACGAGGTGCTGGCGGATCTCGCGGGTCTTGCTGCCCGGCATCCCGTCGGCCACCTCCTGGGGGCCGCGGTCCGGGGAGTTGAAGCCGGTGATGGGGGTCACGACGGCGGCGGTGCCGCAGGCGAACACCTCGGCGATCTGGCCGCTGGCCACGCCGTCGAGCACCTCGTCGATGGAGATCTTGCGTTCCACAGCCTTGAGGTCATGATCCGCCGCGAGTTCCAGGATGGATTCACGCGTGACACCCGGCAGGATGGTGCCGAGTGCCGGCGTGAGCAGTTCACCGTCGGCCGTCACGAACATGATGTTCATGGTGCCGCACTCCTCCACCCACTTGCGCTCCGCGCCGTCGAGCCACAGCACCTGACCGCAGCCGTTGGCCGCCGCCTCCTCCGTGGCGATCAGGCTGGCGGCGTAGTTGCCGCCGCACTTCGCGGTGCCGGTGCCGCCGGGGGCGGCGCGCGTGTAGTTGGGGGTGATCCAGAGCTTCACGGGCTCCGAGTAGTACGGGCCCGCGGGCGTGGCGATCACGGCGTAGCGGTAGGTGTTGGCCTCGCGGACGCCGAGATACGGCTCCGAGGCGATCGTGAACGGGCGCAGGTACAGGCTCTGCTCGTTCTCGCTGACCGGCACCCAGTGGTGCTCCAACTTCACCAGTTCCTCGACGGAGGCCAGGAAGACGTCTTCGGGGAGGACCGCCATGCCCAGGCGGCGGGCGGAGTTCACGAAGCGGGCCGCGTTGCGCTCGGGGCGGAACAGCCAGATCGAGTCGTCGTCGTGCCGGTAGGCCTTCAGGCCCTCGAAGATCTCCTGGCCGTAGTGCAGGACGGCGGAGGCGGGGTGCAGTGCCCACTCGGTGGTGGGCACGATGCGGGGTTCCTGCCAGCCGTCGCCACTGATGTAGTCGATCACTGCCATGTGGTCCACGTAGTAGCGACCGAAACCGGGGTCTGCGAGCGCCGCGTGGCGGGCTGCTTCGGCGGTGGGGGTCGTGCTGCGTTTGATGGAGAACTGGGCCATGGATGTGATGGTAGCCCCGCCGCACACCGGCGCCGGCGGGGGTCCACTCATCAAACCGCGGCTGAGCACCAGCCCCATCCATGCCGCACGGCCCAAATCCAGATATGGGGCCGTGGACGACGCCGAATCTAGATGTGGCGCGCCCCCCGGCCGACGCGGGGTCGCCGCCACCCGCCCGCCCGGCCTAGGCTGGCGCCATGACCGAACAGACCAGGAGCCCCCGCGCCGTCGACGTGCAGCGCGTGTCGTCCACCGATTTCCGCGCCACCAACGAGCGCGGCGGCGAGATCGCCATCGGCACCGGCGGCGACGACCTCTTCACCCCCGTGGAACTCCTGCTGGCCGCCATCGCCGCCTGCGGATCGATCGACGTCGACATGCTGACCACCCGCCGCGCCGTCCCCGACGTGTTCGCCGTCGAGGCGTCCGGCACCAGCGTCAAGGACGAGACGGGCAACCGCCTGGAGGACATCCGCGTCACGTTCGACGTGCGTTTCCCGGAGGGCGAGGACGGCGACCGGGCCCGCCGGATCCTCGACAAATCCGTCGAGCGCGCCCGGGATTTCCTCTGCACCGTCTCGCGCACCGTGGCCCTCGGCACCCCGGTGGAAATGGTCCCGGCCAACCGGGAATGAAATCGCCCTCCCCCGGGTTGGGAGATGGGCAGGGCGGCTGACCGGCCGACCCGAATGAGCACAGGAGCCGTCATGAAAACACTCTGGAAAGCAGTCGCCGCGATAGCAGCCATAGGCGTGATGCTGACCGGCTGCGGCGGCTCCGACGACGGCGCGGATCCCGCAGCGGTGGGCGCAGACCCCGAGGCCGCCATCGAGATCGGCTCCATCTACGAGCCCGGCAACCTCAGCAACACGGGCGGCGGCGGCCAGGGCGTCACCGAGGCCCTGGGCGGCAACGTCTACGAGTCGCTCATCAAGCTGAACGACGACGGCTCCATCAGCAACCTCCTCGCGGAGGACTACGCGGTCAGCGACGACGGCCTCACCTACACCTTCACGCTGCGCGACGGCGTGAAGTTCCACTCCGGCCGCGATGTGACCGCCGCCGACGTGCAGGCCAGCTACGAGGCGGTGGTGGCCGAGGATTCCCAGGCGGCCCGCAAGTCCAGCTTCGCCGTCGTGGATTCCGTGGCGGCCCCCGACGACAAGACGGTGGTCTTCACGCTCAACTCGAAGTCCATCTCGTTCCCGTACTACATGGCCTACGTGTGGATCGTGAACCCGGAACTCGGTGACCCGCTGACGGAGACCGACGGCACCGGCCCCTACACGCTGGACGAGTGGAAGCGCGGCAGCACGCTGAGCCTGGTGCGCAACGACGACTACTGGGGCGACAAGGCCAAGAACGGCCGCGTCACCTTCAACTACTTCACCGACGCCAGCGCCCTGGGCAACGCCCTGCTGACGGGCCAGCTCGACCTGGTCACCACCATCCAGAGCCCGGATTCGCTCGTGCCGTTCGAGGACAACGACGAGTTCCAGATCAGCGAGGGCACCTCGACGGTGAAGGAACTGCTGGCGTTCAACGACCGGGTCGCCCCGTTCGACGACGCCCGCGTACGCAAGGCCGTCTACTCCGCCGTCGACCGCGAGAAGCTGCTGGGCGCGATCTGGGACGGTCGCGGCACGCTGATCGGCTCCATGGTGCCCCCCACGGACCCCTGGTACGAGGACCTCACGGACCTCAACCCGTACGACCCGGAGCTCGCCGCGGAACTGCTGACCGAGGCCGGCCTGGCTGACGGGTTCGAGTTCGAACTCCAGACCCCGAACTACGACCCACACCCGCAGGTGGCGGAGTTCCTGAAGTCTGAGCTCGCCAAGGTGGGCGTCACGGTCAACATCAAGACCATCACCGCCGACGAGTGGTACTCCAACGTGTTCAAGGAGCGCGCCTTCGAGGCCACACTGCAGGAACACGTCAACGACCGCGACGTGGTCTGGTACGCCAACCCGGACTTCTACTGGGGCTACGACAACGCCGAGGTGCAGACGCTCGTGGCCGAGGCAGAGCAGGCGGATTCGCCCGAGGCGCAGGCGGAGAAGCTGAAGGAGGCCAACCGGATCATCGCGGAAGAGGCCGCCAGCAACTGGCTCTACCTCTTCCCGCAGATCGTCGTGGCGCACAAGGACATCAGCGGGTTCCCGGTCAACGGCCTGAACTCCCAGTTCTTCGTCTACGGCATCACCAAGGGCTAATCTTTGGCAATGATTCAGCGGGAAACCCGAGACGGCGCATGACCAGTTACCTGGTACGCCGGCTCGGGTTTCTGCTGCTCAGCTTCCTCCTGGCGATGCTGCTGATCTTCGTGCTGTTGCGCCTCCTTCCGGGTGACCCGGCCAACGCGCTGTTGTCCGTCGACGCCACGCCGGAACAGATCCAGGCGGCGCAGGAGCAGGTGGGCTCGAACCTGCCGCTCTGGGAACAGCTCACCACCTGGCTCTCCGACGTCGCCCGGCTCGACCTGGGCAACTCCTTCATCTCCGGCAGCCCGGTGCTGCCCGACATCGCCCAACGCCTGACCGTCACGCTGCCGCTGACGCTGATCGCCTTCGCGCTGTCGGTGGTCGTCGCCGGCCTGCTGGGCTACACCGCGGCCGTGCGCTCCAACACCCGGCTGGGCGTGCTGCTGTCCGGCGTGGCCCAGGTGGGCATCGCGGTGCCGGTCTTCTGGATCGGCATCCTGCTCGTCTGGCTGCTCGCGCTGGAGCTGCGGCTGTTCCCCTCGGGCGGTTTCCCGCGCACGGACTGGGAGGATCCGCTCGCCGCGCTCACGTCGTTGACGCTGCCGGTGATCACCATCGTCTTCGTGATGAGCGCCTCCCTGACGCGCTACGTCCGCTCCGCCGTGCTGGACGTGCTGGACGCGGACCACCTGCGCAACGCCCGAGCCCTGGGCGCGAGCCCCACCGAGGCCTTCCTCCGTCACGGACTGCGCAACGCGTCGGTGCCGGTGATCTCCATCCTCGGCATCGAACTGGCGTCCACCCTGCTGGGCGCCGTGGTGGTGGAGGCCGTCTTCAACCTGCCCGGGCTGGGATCCATGCTGACGAAGGCCATCGCGGAACACGACTACCCCAGCATCCAGGGCGTACTGCTGGTCACCACGCTGTTCGTGCTGCTGATCGGTTTCCTCGCCGACGTGGTGCAGCGCGTCGTGGACCCGCGGCTGCGGGTCTCACTCTCGGGGGCCGACGCATGAGCGCCCCGGTCGAGCTGCCCGCGGCCGTCGTGCCCACGCTGGCCCGCCGGCGGGCGCGGTTGCCGCTGACGCTGCTGGTGGGCACGGCGTTCCTACTCTTCGCCGTCGCGCTCGGGGCCGTCTCCCTGGTGTGGTTGCCGTTCGACCTGGCAGACACCTCCGGCGGACGCCTCGAGGCGCCCGGCGCCCACCACTGGATGGGCACCGACAGGCTGGGCCGCGACACCTTCAGCTTCATCATGGCCGGCACGCGCATCGCGCTGACCGTCGGCGTGGGCAGCTCGGCCATCGCCATGGTGGTGGGCACGGCGATCGGGCTGATCGCCGCGTTCTCCAGGGGCTGGCTCGACGACATCCAGTCGTCGCTGCTCGACGTGCTCATCGCGTTCCCCACGCTGCTGCTGGCCATGCTCATCGGCGCCGCGCAGGGGGCGAGCCTGGGCTCCGCCGTCGTCTCCATCGGGCTGGCGGCCTCCGCCATCGTCGCGCGCCTCACCCGCATCCTCGCCAAGCGGCTGCTGGGCGCGCAGTTCGTCACGGCGGCCCGCACGTCGGGCACCG
Organism: Tessaracoccus sp. ZS01; assembly: GCF_022342445.1. NCBI lineage: Bacteria > Bacillati > Actinomycetota > Actinomycetes > Propionibacteriales > Propionibacteriaceae > Tessaracoccus > Tessaracoccus sp. ZS01. The sequence goes on from NZ_PQFE01000006.1 coordinate 11,507, forward strand.
GTTGGCTGGGCATCATCCGCTCGCACCTGCTGCCCAACATGTGGCCCACGCTCGTGGTGGCGGGCGCGCTGATCTTCGGGGCCGCCGTGCTGGCCGAGGCGTCGCTGTCCTACCTCGGGCTGGGGGTGCCGCCGCCCAACTCGTCGCTGGGGCGGTTGCTGCAGGAGTCGCAGTCGACGGTGAACTCGGCGCCCTGGGGAGCCGTCGCGCCGGGCGTGGTCATCGTGGTCATCGTGCTGGGCGCCAACTTCGTCGCCGACGGGCTCCGCGAGCGCCTCGACCCGACGCGGAGGGAGCGGGCATGAGCTACCTCGAAGTCTCTGACCTCGCCGTCGTGGCCGGCGGCCGACGGGTGGTGGACGGCGTGTCGTTCGCCGTCGACGCCGGTGAGCGCGTGGGCATCATCGGCGAATCCGGCTCCGGGAAGTCGCTGAGCATCTTCTCGGTGCTGGGCCTGCTACCGCGCGGTCTGCGGGCCTCCGGATCCGTCCAGGTGGACGGGCAGGAGGTCATCGGCGCCTCCGAACGGGCGCTCGCGGGCGTGCGGGGCGCGAAGGTGGCGATGGTGTTCCAGGACCCCTCCACCGCCCTGGATCCACTGACGCGCGTGGGCGCATTCCTCGCCGAGCCGCTGCGCCGACACCGTGGGCTGCGCGGGTCCGGCCTGGAGGCGGCCATCCGGCAGGCCCTCGACGAGGTGGCGCTGCCGTCGACAGACCGGGTGCTGCGGGCCTTCCCGCACGAACTGTCCGGCGGGCAACGCCAGCGCGTGGCGATCGCGGCCGCCCTGGCGTGCCGGCCGAAGATCCTGCTCGCGGACGAGCCCACCACCGCGCTCGACGTGACGGTGCAGGCCGGCGTCCTGGGCCTGCTCGCCCGGGTGGTGGAGGAACACGAGATGGGGCTGCTGTTCGTCTCGCACGACCTCGCCGTCGTCTCGCAGACCGTCACGCGCGCGCTGGTGATGCGCGACGGACACGTCGTGGAGGAGGGGCAAGTGGAGACGCTGATCACGGCTCCGCGTGACCCGTACACGCACCGGCTGGTGGGCAGCGCTCGGGCGCTGGACCGTGCCCTGAGCACCGGGAGGCTCGAGTGACAGTCCTCGCACTGGAGGGCGCCACCTACCGCTACCGCGGGGCCACCGAGCCGGCCCTGCAGGGGCTCGACCTCGCCGTCGACAAGGGGCGGAGCCTGGGCGTGGTGGGCGAATCGGGTTCCGGCAAGACCACCGCGCTGCGGCTGCTGCTGGCACTGGCGTCGCCCAGCGAGGGGCGGGTGCTGTTCGACGGCGAGCCGCTGTCGCTGCGGAACGCCGGGCAGGTGCGGCGGCTGCGTCGCGCGGTGCAGCCGGTCTTCCAGGACCCGTACGCGTCGCTGGACCCGCGGATGCGGGTGGACCGCATCGTGGCCGAGCCGCTGGTGTCGCTGGCGGTGGAGCGCGACGGCGCCCGCCGTCGAGCCCGGGTGGCCGACGCCCTGGCGGAGGTGGGCCTGGAGCCCGACGCCCTGAAGCGCTACCCGCACGAGTTCTCCGGCGGGCAGCGGCAGCGCATCGCCATCGCCCGGGCCCTCGTGACCAACCCCGAGGTGCTGATCGCCGACGAGCCCGTGAGCGCCCTCGACGTGACCACGCGCATCGAGGTGATCGCGCTGTTCGACAGGCTACGGAAGGACCGCGGCCTGAGCATCGTGATGGTGTCGCACGACGTCAGCATCGTGGCCGCGCTGTGCGACGAGACGGTGGTCCTGCAGGACGGCCGGCTCGTCGAATCCGGCCCCACCATGGAGGTGCTGAACGCACCGCGGGAGCCGTACACCCAGGCGCTGATCGCCGCTATCCCGCGGCTCGGCGCCGCCGAATAGGGTGACGGCGTGCCCGTCGAGACCACGGACTCCCCCGTCGTCGCGCGCAGGCCGGGATGGAGCGTGTCGCTGATTCCCGCCGCGCTGGTTTCCCTGTCGGCGTTCTTCCTCTTCGGCCTCGAGGCCCGCCCCGTCGGCTACCTGACGATGGCGCTCGGCATCGCCCTGGCCGTCTGGCTCGACCGGGTGCTGCTCCGCGACCTCCTGCTGGTCGCCGTCGGTCTCGTCATCGTCTCCACCATCTCGGTGCGCGCCGACGTGAGTTGGGGCAACGTGGCGCTGATGGGCACCGTGCTGACGCTGGCCGTGGCGGTGCCGTACCTGCTCAACCGCTTCGGCTACGGAGACCACACCATCCGTTTCCACTGGCTCTCAGGCCGCTGGACGCGATGGATGTGGGCCTATCTGCTGGCGGTGCCGGTGATCGGCTGGGTGCTGCTGCCCACCTACTTCGTGCGCTCCGGCGCGTACCGCAACTGGCCCGCGCTCGAGGACTGGACGGAGGTGGCCCGCTTCTTCGTCGGCGTGAACTTCGTGGGTTCCTGGGACGAGTTCTTCTTCATCATCACGATCTTCGTGCTCCTGCGCCGGCACTTCTCCTTCTGGTTCGCCAACGTGCTGACCGCGGTGATCTTCGTGTCGTTCCTCTGGGAGTTGGGCTACCAGGAGTGGGGCCCGCTGCTCACCACCCCGTTCGCCCTCCTCCAGGCGTACCTGTACTCGAAGACCCGCTCGCTGCTGTACGTGCTGGTGGTGCACCTGCTGTTCGACGTGGTGGTATTCCTGTCGATCGTGCACGTGCGCTACCCGCAGCTGCAGATCTTCTTCTACCTGTGGTGACTCAGCCCTGCTTGCGGGCCCTCTCCAGGCGGGCGTACATCTCGTCGACCAGGTCGCGGAAGCGCTTCTCCACCTCGCGGCGGCGCACCTTCAGCGTGGGCGTCAGCAGGCCGTTGTCCATGGTGAATTCCTCATGCAGGACGGTGGTTTCCTTCGGCCGCTCCTGCGATGGCAGCCGCGCCGTGATCTCGTCGACGCGGCGGCGCAGCTCGTCGAGCAGCTCGCTCGAGTTCATCCAGTCCTTCATCTCCCCGGGCCAGGAGAAGCGCTTAGCCAGCTCCTCCACCGCGGGCAGGGACGGCTTGACCAGCAGCGTGACGAACGGCCTGTTGTCGCCGAGCAGCACGGCGTGTTCGAACAGCGGGTCCGCCAGGATCAGGCCCTCGATGGGCTGCGGGGCGACGTTCTTGCCGCCGAGGGTGACGATGATGTCCTTCAGCCGGTCCGTGATGATGAGGAAGCCGTCGGTGTCGACGTAGCCGACGTCGCCGGTGTGCAGCCACCCGTCCTTGATCACCTGGTCGGTGGCCTCCTGGTCGTTCCAGTAGCCCTTCATGACATTGAGGCCCTTGTAGAGGATCTCGCCGAAGTCGCCGATCCGGATCTGGCCACCGGGCAGCACCTTGCCCGTGGTGTTCTCCTTGAAGTCGTCCGGCGCGTTGAACGACACCAGGGGCGAGGCCTCCGTCAGCCCGTAGCCCTGCATCACCGGCAGCCCCACCGACGCGAAGAACTCCTCGATCTCCGGGCGCAGCGGCGCGCCGCCACACGCCAGCACGGTCTTCGGCCCGCCCAACGCGGCGCGGACGTTGCCGAGCACCAGCTTGTCGGCGATCCGCAACTTCGCACGGAGCGAGGCGCCGGGCTCACGACCGGCGCGGAACGCGTACTGGTTGTGCCTGCCCACCTTCAACGCCCAGGCGAAGATCGCGCGCTTCACCGGCGACCCGCCGGCCTTCTGGTGCGCCGTGCTGTAGACCGTCTCGAACAGCTTCGGCACCGACGCCATCATGGTCGGCTGGGCCAGCACCATCTGCTCCGCGACGGTGCGCGCGTTCTCGACGTAGGTGTTCATGCAGCCGTGCATCAGCACGACGTAGGTCCAGGCCCGCTCCAGCGCATGCGAGAGGGGCAGGAACGACAGCGAGTGGTCGTCGGGGGTGATGTCGAAGAACTGGTCCAGCGCGTCGGACTGCATCACGAACGCCTTGTGTTGGAGCATCACGCCCTTGGGGTTGCCGGTGGTGCCGGAGGTGTAGATGATCGACGCCAGGTCGTCGCCGTCCGCCCCCGCGAAGCGCTCCTCGACCTCGGGCGTCGGCTCGGCCAGGAAGTCGGCGTAGCTGACGATCTGGGCCGGCATGCCGTCGTACGGCTGGGTGATGATGACGTGCTGCAGCTCCGGCAGGGAGTCGAACACCTCCAGCACCCGTTCGGCCTCAGACTGGTTCCCGACGAACATCACCGTCAGGCCCGAATCCCCCGCGATGTGCTGGATCTGCTCCGGCGTGGAGGTGGCGTACAACGGCACGGGCACCGCGCGCACCGTGCCGCAACCCAGGTCGATCTCCGACCACTCGGGGCTGTTGCCGAGGAAGATGCCGACCCGCCCGCCTGTCTCGACGCCGAGGTTCAGGAGCCCCTGAGCCACCCGGCGGATCTGCTCGCCGAACTGGGCGTAGGTCTGGGTTCGCCACGCGTCGTTCTCGCGGATTCTGGTGGCGGTGCGATGGCCATGCTGCTCGATGATGCTGCGGACGCGTGCGACGACGTGGTTCATGGGGTTCCCCTCCGTTGGGCGTTCTCCAGCCTAACGCGCCCCGAGACAGACCCGCCCGCCGGTGTCTAGACTTGGCGGACCCCAACCTTGGAAGTGACATGACTGACTGAGCCGGGCGCGCCCGTTGGCGTGCCGTCCCCCAGACCGCATCCCAGCGACCCCTCAGGATCCTCATGGCTCATTCCCCTGCCGTCGTCGCAGACGGCCTCTCCTTCCACCTGCCCAGCGGCGCCGTCATCCTTGACCGCGTCTCCGCCACGTTCCCGGCTGCCCTGACTGGGCTGATCGGGCCCAACGGCTCCGGGAAAACCACCCTGCTGCGCCTGATCGCCGGCCACCTCCAACCGACGGCGGGCCACCTGCTCGTCTCCGGGCGGGTCCACCTCCTGCCCCAGCGGGTGTCGACGGCGGGTTCGGTGGCCGAGCTGCTCGGCATCGCGCCGGTCCGGGCCGCGCTGTGGGCGATCGAGGCCGGGTCCGTCGACCAGGCGCAGTTCGACGCCGTCGGCGAGGACTGGGACGTCGAGCCCCGGGCCCTGGCCGAACTGGCCGCGTTGGGGCTGGCCGTCGACGCCGACTTCCTCGACCGCGACGCCGGCTCGCTGTCCGGCGGCGAAGCCACCCGCATCGCGCTGGCGGGCGCCCGGCTGGCCCGAGCCGACATCACGCTGCTCGACGAGCCCACCAACAACCTCGACACCCGCACGCGACGGTGGCTCCACGACGCCCTCAGCGCCTGGGACGGCGCGGTCATCGTCGTCAGCCACGACCGCGACCTGCTGGAGCGCGTGGGCGCCCTGGTGGACCTCGATCCCCGCGGCACCGTCAGCTTCGGCGGCCCGTTCAGCGCCTACCAGGAGCAGCGTGCCGCCGCTCAGGCCACGGCTGAGCGGCGACTTCGGGAGGCCGACGCCGAGCTGTCCCGCGCGAAGCGCGCCGCACAGGCGGAGCTGCAGCGGCAGGCCCAACGGGACCGCTCCGGGCGGCGTGAGCGGGCCAAGGGCAACGTGGACAAGATGGCCGCGCACTACTTCCAGGACCGCGCGGACAAGGGCTCTGGGGCCAAGGCTACGGCGCACGCGGGGGCCATCGCCGACGCGCTGGACAACCGCAGCCGCGCGGACGCCGCGGCCCGTGCGCCGGAGGTGATCAGGATCGACCTGCCGGACACCACGGTGCCGCCGGGCAAGCGGGTTCTGGCCCTGCGTCAGTCTGGTGAGTCGCCGCTCGAGGTGGTAGGCCCTGAGCGGATCCGCCTCACTGGCGACAACGGGGCGGGGAAGTCAACGCTGCTCGCCCGGCTGCTGGGTGTGGACACCGCTTCCCACCTCCTGGGCGACGTGGAAGTCGCGCTGCCGCCCCAGGTGCCCGTCGGCGTGCTGACGCAGACACTCGAGGAGTTGGACGCTTTCACCTCCGCGCTGGAGGCGCTGCGGGCGGCCGCCCCGGGCCGGACGCCGCACGACGCCCGGGCGCTCCTGGCGCGGTTCCTGATCAGGGGTGACCGCGCGGACCAGCCGCTGGCCACCATGTCCGGCGGCGAACGGTTCCGGCTGGGGCTGGCGCGCACGCTGTTCGCGGATCCGGCACCCCAGCTTCTGGTGCTGGACGAGCCCACCAATAACCTCGACCTGGCGTCGGTGGTGCAACTGGTGGCCGCGCTCGGCGACTACCGCGGGGCGCTCCTCATCGTCACCCACGACGCGCACCTGGCCCGCGACCTGCACGTCACCCGTCGCTGGGATCTCACCCGGGAGGCGGGCGACGTGCGGATCAGTGACGGGTGAGGCGTCAGCCGCGGGCCTTGTCGGCGGCGATCACGCGGCGCATGCCCTCGATGGCGGTGGGGATCAGGTTGCCGATCTGCGAGGCTGCCTTCTCCTCGTCGGTCATGGGCTGGAAATCGTGGTGGCCCATGATCATCATCACGCCGCCGGCGCGGACGCGGCGGGTGGCGGCGACGAGGAACAGCGTGGCACATTCCATCTCGGAGACCAGGCAGCCGCCCTTCACCCAGGCGTCCCACCGCTCCTTCAGGCGCGACGCCACGGGCATCGAATCCGGCGAGTGCTGCCCGTAGAAGGAGTCCTTCGACTGCGAGACGCCCACGTGGTAGCGCTTCCCCATGTCCCGCGCGGCCTCGGTCAGGCCCATGATGAGGTCCTGGTGTGCGACGGCGGGGAACTCCATCGGCAGGTAGTGCAGGCCAGTGCCCTCGTCGCGGATGGCGGCGTTGATCACGGCGACATCGCCGGGCTGCGTCTCCGGCTGCATGGCGCCGGAGGTGCCGACGCGCATGAAGGTGTCGGCGCCCACATGGATGAGTTCCTCGACGGCGATCGCGGTGGACGGGCCGCCCATGCCGGTGGACGTGACCGCGACGGGCACGCCGTCGAGTTCACCGGCCCAGGTGGTGTGTTCGCGGTTCGACGCGACGAAGCGGGGGTTGTCGAAATGCTGCGCGATGACCTCGCAGCGGCCGGGGTCGCCGGGGAGGAAGACGTAGCGCCCGATGTCGCCCTGGGCGAGGTGGATGTGGTACTCGTAACCCTCTGAGTAGGCCATGAATGCTCCTTACTGAATGTCAGCCAAGCTACCCGTATCCAGGCGGCCTCTGCTGGGTTTAGAGTTTGTCAGACACACCGTCGGGCGCGTCACCTCGGTGTGGGGGCCGAGGAGGAGATGCGATGAACGTGCTGCGCCGTGCGCTGGCCGTCGCCGCCACGGTCCTCCTCGCCGTCCCGGCCGTGGCACGTGCCGATGAGGGCACCGCCCCCGGCACGCCGGTCCGGCGCATCTCGTGCCCCACCGCCGAGCAGGTCTCGAAGGTCTCCGGCTACGACCTGTCCTCCCTGACCGCCACCCGCGCCTCCTGCTGGTACGAGAGCGCCCCCACCGCCGCGCAGGGCCTGCGGCAGCGCGTCGAGTTCACCTACACCAAGGACGCCGGCCTGGCCGCCGCCCGGTCCCGCGTCGAGGCGTGGCAGGACGCCACCATCCGCTCGGCCGTCGCGCTGGGCCCGGAGGCGTTCTCCTGGGAGTCCGCGGGCCCGGCCAACGTCTACTGGGAGGTCAGCCCCGGGGCGGTGGGCACGCTCAGCGGCGTCGACGACCACGCGAAGGCAGTGGCCACCGCGGAGTTGTTCCGCCCACAGATGGAGGTCTACACCGTGCCGGGCGAGCGCACGGTGAGCGGCCGGAAGTGGCGCACCACCTGCGAGCCGTACTCCGAGACCACCCGCTGCCGCACCGAGATCTGGGCGCACACCGTCGTGCCGGACGGGGCTTCCTTCCGCCGCCAGGAGGGCTGGACTTTCAACTCTCTGACGTACCTCTGGTCCAAGCGCGCGCTGTGGGCCGACAATCCGCTCGCCACGGACGGCACCTGGCGGGCCGACGGCCGGGTCTGGCGCACCGAGTGCGACACGGCCGCCACGGGCCGGGGCGCCTGCCGCACCTGGCTGCGTCACCCCACCGTCGAGGTGGCCCCGGACGGGGAGTTCGTCACCACCGTCGGCTGGGTGTTCAACAACCAGGTCCTGTTCAGCTGAGCCGAACCGGTCCGCCTGTCAACCAAAGCGCCGCTCGTCGCGTCTTACCGGTACAGACCTTTGAGGGAAGGCGATTCCAATGACGCTCCGCACCACACTCACCGTCCTGGCCGCCGCAGCGATGTTCGCCGTCGGTGTGGCCACTCCCGCGCAGGCCGCCCCGGTCGCCCCCGTGGCCCGCGTCGCCTGCCCCTCCGCCGAGGCCGTCTCGGCCACCTGGGGCGGGAAGTTGACCCGGACAGAGGTCACCACCACCTCCTGCCGCTACCAGAGGGTGGGCGGCGACGCCTACGACGGCTTCACCGTCAGCGTCTCCGTCGGCACCCCTGCCGAGGCCAAGGCTGCGTTGGCCGCCGGGTGGCCCGTAGAGAGTCCGTACCCGTTCAGCCCCGCGCCCGTGCCTGCATTGGGGGCCGACGCGTTCAAGTGGGCGGACGCCAGCCCGGCGTTCTACTACTGGACCTTCGCGCCCGGCGCTCTGGCCACCATGGCGGGCAACACGAGCTCTGCCTCGTCCGAGACCGCGCTGATCGCCACGGCCAAGCTCTTCAAGCCGATGTTGGAGGTCTACACCGTGCCCGGTGAGCGCACCGTCAACTCTCGCCAGTGGCGCACCACCTGCGAGCCGTACTCGGCCACCGCCCGCTGCCGCACCGAGATCTGGGCCTCCGTCATCACACTGAAGGACGGCCGCTACCTCAAGACCGACGGCTGGGCCTTCAACTCGCTCACGTACCGCTGGTCGGACCGTGCCCTCTGGAAGAACAACCCGCTGGGCAACACCACCACCGGCTGGACCGCCACCGACGGCCGCAGGTGGCGCACGGAATGCGACACCGCCACCACCGGACGCGGCGCCTGCCGCAGCTACATCCAGGCCACCGTCATCAGCACCACCGTCTCCGGCTACCGGCAGGAGACCACGTGGGTCTTCAACAACCAGGTCCTCTTCAACCAGTGACGGGCACGTCACCCGGAGGGGGTCGATGACCCAGACACACCACGCGGGCGATCCCGCCACTGGGTGACATACTCGCCGGGTGACCGATAGAAACCACATCTCCGCACCAGGCACGACCAGGACCTTCCACCGGATGAAGGTCCTGGCCGTCCTGCTGCTGTCGATGGGGATGTCGCTTATGGCCATCTCGTCGGTCAACGTGGCCCTACCCACCATCCAGGAGGGGCTGGGCGCGACCGACCAGGACCTCCAGTGGGTGCTCGCCGGCTACGCGCTGGCCTTCGGAGTGACGCTGATCCCCGCTGGCCGCGCCGGCGACGTGCTGGGGCGTGGCTCCTGGTTCATCGTCGGTGCGGCGCTGTTCACCGTGGCGTCGCTGGCCTGCGGTCTGGCGCCCAACGCGTTCATCCTGAACGCAGCCAGACTGGTGCAGGGCGTAGGCGCGGGACTGTTCTCGCCGCAGGTCACCGGCATGATCCAGCAGTACTTCAGCGGCGGCGGGCGGGCCAAGGCGTTCGCCCTGCTGGGCGTGACGATCTCCGCCTCAGTGGCGGCCGGCCCCGTCATCGCCGGTGCCATCATCGAGGCCGCCGGCCCGGAGACCGGGTGGCGCTGGGCCTTCTTCGGCTACCTCCCCCTCGGCCTTGCCGCCGTCGTGCTGGGCCTGAGGTGGTTCCCGTTCGTGAAGGAACGCAGGCGCCGGCTGGGCCTCGACGCGACGGCGGGCAGGGTCGATCTGGACCCGGTCGGCTCCCTGCTCATCACCGCCTCCGTGGTGGCCGTGATGTACCCGTTCATGGCGAGGCAGTCGTGGGCCTGGTGGCTCCTGCCGCTCGCCGCCGTCCTGATCCTCGCGTGGTGGCTCTGGGAGCGCCGGTACAAGGCCGCGGGCCGCGAGCCGCTCGTGGACCTCGAACTCTTTCGCTACCGCTCCTTCCGCAACGGGCTGCTGGTCTCCGGCGCCGCCTTCCTGGGTCTGACCTCCACGTTCGCGGTGGTGGCGATCTTCCTGCAGAACGGGCTGGGGGTCGACGCGCTGCGCACCGGCCTGCTGGGCCTCCCCAACGCGGTGCTGAGCGCCGTCGCCTCTATCTACACGGTGCGCTTCGTGATGACGCGCGGCAGGCGTCTCGTCGTGTTCGCGCTCGCGTTGATGGTCACCGGCGCCCTGTTGAGCATCCTGGTGGCGTGGGGCATCGGGGAGTTCGGCTGGTCGTTCTGGTGGCTCTCGGCCACGCTGGGTCTCAACGGGGCGGCCATGGGCGCCTTCGCCTCGGCGAACCAGACGTTGAGCATGCAGGACGTGCCCGTGCGCCACGGAGGCACGGCCAGCGGCCTGAAGCAGACCGTCGAGCGCATCACCACCGCGCTGGGCAACGCGGCCATCACCGGCGTCTTCTTCGCCGTCGCCGCCACGGGCTCGTGGACCCTGGCGTTCATGGGCGCCTTCACCGGGATCGCGGCCTGCCTCCTGCTCGCGCTGGTGCTGGGGATCATGGACGACAGGCAGCATGCGCGCTGAAACCGCGCCAGCGACTTCCCCCGCCACGTAGCTAGGCTGGGCACCATGTCTTTCCCCCTCGGTGCCCACGTCGACTCCGTCAACCCGCTCGCCGACGCCGCGGCGCTCGGCGCCGGCGTCGTGCAGATCTTCCTCGGCGACCCGCAGAGCTGGAAGAAGCCCGCGGCCCTCACCGAGGGCGGGGCCGAGGCCCTCAGGCTGGCCGCCGCCGAGGCAGGCGTGCAGCTGGTCATCCACTCCCCCTACGTGCTCAACGTCGCGTCGCTGAACAACCGCGTGCGCATCCCCAGCCGCAAGCTGCTGCAGCAGACCGTCGACGAGGCGGCCGCCGTCGGCGCGCTCGGCGTGGTGGTGCACGGCGGTCACGTCACCGCGAAGGACGACCCGGCCGTCGGGTACGAGAACTGGCGCAAGTGCGTGGACGGGCTCAAACTGCCGGTGCCGATCTTCATCGAGAACACAGCCGGCGGCGGGCAGGCGATGGCGCGCTACGAAGAGTCCATCGAGCGGCTGTGGGACGCCATCTCCGGTTCGGACAACATCGCTCAGGTGGGGTTCTGCCTCGACACGTGCCACGCCCACGCGGGCGGGCTCGAACTCGACGGTCTGGTGGGACGCATCAAGGCGATCACCGGCCGCATCGACGTGGTGCACTGCAACGACTCCCGCGACGCCTACGACAGCGGCGCCGACCGGCACGCCAACCTTGGTCAGGGCCAGGCGGACCCGGACGCCCTCATCGCGATCATCCGCGAAGCGGCCGTGCCGACCATCCTCGAAACCCCCGGCGGGGTCCCGGAGCACGACGCCGACCTGGCGTGGCTCCGGGCCCGGCTCTGAGGGTTACTTCCAGCCGTTGGCGACAGCCAGCCGCTCGGCCTCTGCGCGGTAGCGCTCCATGATCTCCGGCTTCGACGCGGCCTCGTAGGTCTCGGAGCCGGCCAGCTCCCAGGTGGGGAGCGTTCCGGTCAGCACCCACGCGGCCTGACGCGCCGCGCCCAGCGCCACGTACTCGCCGGCCGGCGGCACGTCCACGGGCACCCCGAGCACCTCTGGGGCGATCCGCCGCACGGCCTCAGACTTGGCGCCGCCACCGATCAGCGACACGCGCTCAACGGCGACACCGAGCGCTCGCACCGCATCAAGACCCCCGCCGAGCAGGCCCAGCAGGCCCTCGACGGCGGCGCGGGCGAGGTTCGACGGCGTGAAGTTGGCCAGCGTCATGCCCACCAGCGACGCCGTGGCGTCGGGCAGATTGGGCGTGCGTTCCCCCTCGAACCACGGCACGAGCGTCAGCCCACCGGCGCCGGGCGCGGCCGAGAGTGCCAGCCTGGCCAGCTCGTCGAAATCGATGCCGAGCACGGAGCGGGCGCTGTCGAGGATGCGGGCCGCGTTGAGGGTGGCGGTGAGTGGCAGCCAGGCGCCCGTGGCGTCGGCGAACCCGTTCACGGTTCCGGTGGCGTCGGCCACCGGGGTGCCGGAGACCGCAGCGACCACGCCCGAGGTGCCGATCGACAGCGACGTCTGGCCGGGCGCGAGGCCCAGCCCCAGAGCGGCCGCCGCGTTGTCGCCGGCGCCGGGCCCGATGAGGAACCCGGGCCCCTCGACCCCCTCGTCGGGACGCAGCACGCGGGGCAGCACCACGTTCGCGGCGTCGCGGCGCAGCGCCAGCGACAACAGGTCGCGGCGGTACTCATTGGCGACGGAGTCGAAGTAGCCCGTGCCCGAGGCGTCAGAGCGGTCCGTGACCAGGTCGTCGAGCGAGCGTGCGCCACGGATGCGCCACGTCAGCCAGTCGTGCGGGAGCGCGACGGCGGCGACCCGCGCCGCGTTGTCAGGCTCCTCGTCCGCCAGCCAGCGAAGCTTCGTCTGCGTGAACGACGCCAGGGGCAGGTGACCGACGGCCTCCGCCCAGCCGTCGAACTCCGCGCGCAGGTCTGCGGCGGCCCCCGCTGAGCGGGTGTCGTTCCAGAGCAGCGCATCGCGGATCACGCGGCCGTCGGCGTCCAGCGCCACCATGCCGTGCTGCTGGCCGCCGACGCTCAGCGCCTCGACGTCGTCGAGCCCGCCGGCCTGCTCGGCAGCCTGCTGGAACGCGTTCCACCAGTGTTCCGGGTCGACGGCGGTCCTGTCGGGGTGCGACGCCTGGCCCCGGCGCACCACTGCGCCGGAGTCGGCATCGACGATGAGCACCTTGCACGACTGTGTCGAGGTGTCGACGCCTGCCACCAATGCCATCGTCGGTCTCCTAGCCCTTGAGCAGGTGCCGCAGCGCTGCCTGCTGAAGCTCGACGAAATGATACTCGCGGGCGCCCTTCTCGGCGGGATCCGGCATCTCGGCCTTGCGCAGGTCCGCGATGGTCTCGCCCTCGGCGAGGGTGGGCTCCGCGAGCTCGAAGATGGAGGCCTTCTTCATCAGTTCCTGCACCTCGGGATCGGCGCGGAAGGCCTTGGCGCGGTCCGCGAGCATCGTGAAGGCCTCCATGTTGGCCTTCGCGGAATCCCAGATGCCCTCGACGCCCTCGGTGCGGCTCGGCTTGTAGTCGAAGTGGATCGGGCCGTCGTAGCGCGGCGCGTCGGGGCTGGCAGGGAAGCCGTTGACGATGAGGTCGACGGTGAAGAAGGCGCTCATGAGGTCGCCGTGACCGAACACGAGGTCCTGGTCGTACTTCAGGCCCCGCTGGCCGTTGAGGTCGATGTGGAAGAGCTTGTCGCAGTACAGCGCCAGCCCGAGGCCCTGGGTGTAGTTGAGGTTGGCCATCTGCTCGTGGCCGACCTCCGGGTTCAGGCCCACGATGTCGCCGTGCTCGAGCGTGTTGATCAGGCCCAGCGCGTGCCCGATGGTGGGCAGGAGGATGTCGCCGCGCGGCTCGTTGGGCTTGGGCTCCAGGCCGATGCGCAACCCGTAGCCCTGCTCCTTGATGTAGCCGGCGACGGTGTCGAGGCCCTCGGCGTAGCGCGCGTGTGCCGCGTGGTAGTCCTTGGAGCTGTCGTACTCGGCGCCCTCACGCCCGCCCCACATGACGAACGTGCTGGCACCCATGTCGGCGGCGATGTCGACGGCGTGCAGGATCTTGCGCAGCCCGTAGCGACGCACGGAGCGGTCGTTCGAGGTCAGGCCGCCGTCCTTGAACATGGGGTGGCTGAAGGTGTTGGTGGTGACCATCTCGATGGTCAGGCCGGAAGCGTCACACGCCTCCTTGAACTTGGCCAGCCGCTTGGCGACGGTGGCGTCGTCGGCATCGAACGGGTAGACGTCGTTGTCGTGGAAGGTCACACCCCAGGCGCCGAGCTCGGCGAGCTTGTCGGTGTAGTACCAGGGGTCGAACTCAGGCCGCGTGTCGCTGCCGAAGGGATCGGTGCCACGCCAGGCCACCGTCCAGAGACCGAAGGAATAACGAAGATCAGACACGGGACTCTCCTCCATTGGATTTGTTTTCTGAGAAAACAATATCAGCACGACCCCAGACACGACAACCGGCATCGCCGAACTTTGAGAGCCCTTTGCCACACCCGATAAGCTGACCCCGCCACCAAGAACCCAAACCCGAGGGGAGCTCTGGCGTGCTCTATGCCCTGATCGCCGTCCATGCGATTCTGGGCGCCCTCACGCCCCTGATCGTGAAGCGGATGGGAGCCCGTGCCTACTTCATCCTGGCGCTCGCCCCGTTGGCCGCAGGCATCTGGTTGGTCTCCAAGGCGCCGCTGATCCTGGCGGGCCGCCCCTACGTCGAGGCCTACGGCTGGATCCCGGCGCTCGACATCGATCTCACGCTGCGCCTGGGCCTGCTCCAGTGGGTCCTGGCGATGATCGTCACCTGGATCGGTGTAGGTGTCCTGATCTACTCCCGCTGGTACTTCGAGGGCCTCACCAGCGGCCGGTCCGCCGCGGTGCTCACGCTCTTCGCCGGCACGATGCTGGGGCTGGTCACCGCGGACAACCTCGTGGTGCTGTACGTCTTCTGGGAACTGACCACGGTCTTCTCCTACCTGCTGATCGGCCACGACCCCACCCGCCGCGCCAACCGCGGCGCCGCGCACACCGCGCTGGTCGTCACCACCACGGGCGGTCTGGCCATGCTGATCGGCATCATCGCCCTCTGGAGCGCCTCCGGCACGTTCTCGCTCGAGCAGATCGTCGCCAACCCGCCGACGGGGGTCCTCGCCACGGCGGGCGCGCTCCTGATGCTGGTGGGTGCCCTGTCGAAGTCGGCGCTCGTGCCGTTCCACTTCTGGCTGCCGGGTGCGATGGCGGCGCCCACGCCCATCTCCGCCTACCTGCACGCCGCGGCCATGGTGAAGGCCGGCGTCTACCTCGTCGCCGTGCTGGCCCCCGCGTTCGCGACAGTACCGTTCTGGCGGCCGGCCGTGATGCTGCTGGGTACCCTCACGATGATCATGGGTGGCTGGCGCGCGCTGCGCCAAACAGACCTCAAGCTCCTGCTGGCCTACGGCACCGTCTCCCAGTTGGGCTTCATGGTGCTGCTGGCGGGCATCGGCACGGAGGCCGCCGCGCTGGCGGCCATCGGCACCGTGATCGCGCACGCGCTGTTCAAGTCCACGCTGTTCCTGTGCGTCGGCCTCATCGACCACTCCGCCGGCACCCGCGACATCCGCGAGCTCAGCGGTGTGGGGTACCGGGTGCCCTGGCTGGCGGTCCTCGCGGGCCTCGCGGCGCTCTCCATGGCTGGTATGCCGCCGTTGGTGGGCTTCCTCACGAAGGAGGCGGCGTTCGAGTCGATCGTCTACCTCGTCGTCGGCGACATCCAGGCGGTCACACCCCTGGCCGCGGCGGCGCTCGCCGTCGCGCTGGTGTTCGGCTCCGCCATCACCGTGGCCTATTCGCTGCGTTTCTGGTGGGGCGCCTTCGCCTCCAAGGACGGCGCCCCGGCGCTCAGCTGGCACCGTCCGGCCCTCGGCATGGCCGGCGTGCCGATGTTCCTGGGCGCGCTCAGCCTGGTGCTGGGGTTCCTCGGCCCCCAGCTCACCGACATCCTCACCCCCTACGCCGCCCAGGTCGGGCACGGGCAGCCCGGCCACGGCCTCGCGCTGTGGCACGGCGTCACGTGGCCGCTCGGCATGTCCGCGATCGCGGTGGCTGCCGGCGTGCTTCTCTTCGTCTTCCGCGAGCGGATCGCCGACATCCAGGGCACGTTCCCGACGACCACCACGTCGGAGGAGATCTTCCACCGCTCGATGCACGGGCTGGACCGGATCTCCGTCGAGGTCACTGCACGCACCCAGCGCGGCTCGCTGTCGATCTACCTCGGCACCATCCTGCTGGTGATGGTCGCGCTCTCCACCTACGCCATGCTGCGCATCCGCATCTGGCCCACCTACCGGCTCTTCGACAGCTGGCCACAGCTCCTCGTCGCGGCCGTGATGGTGACCGCCGCGGCGTTGGCCGCCGCCTCCCGAGGGCGCATCCGCGCCGTCCTGCTCGTCGGCGTCACCGGCTATGGTCTGGCGCTGCTCTTCGCCATGGGCGGGGCGCCGGACCTGGCGCTCACCCAGGTCCTCGTCGAGACCGTCACGGTGGTGGTGTTCGTGCTCGTCGTGCGCAAGCTGCCGCGCTACTTCACCAACCGCCCGTTGAGCTCGACGCGCTGGTGGCGCGTGCTGATCGCGCTGGCCGTGGGCATCACGGTGACGCTCATCTCGCTGGTCGCCGTGGGCGCCCGCGTGGCGGAGCCAGTGTCGAAAGCCTGGTACGAGGCCGCCTACGAGTTCGGCTACGGCAAGAACATCGTCAACGTCGCGCTCGTCGACATCCGCGCCTGGGACACGCTCGGCGAGATCTCCGTGCTCGTCATCGCCGCCACCGGCGTCGCGTCCCTGATCTTCCTCCGCTCCCGCGTGGTGGGGATCACCTCGACGGCCCAGGCCTTCGAATCACGCGAGGACGAGCCGCAGGCGGACAGCTCTCCGGGCGTGTGGCTGCGCGCCGGCCAGACGCTGTCGCCGATGGTGCGCTCGCTGGTGTTCGAGGTCATCACGCGGATGCTGTTCGGCGTGATGATCGTGGTGTCGGTCTACCTGCTGCTCGCGGGCCACAACTGGCCAGGCGGCGGCTTCGCCGGCGGTCTGGTGGCGGGGATGGCGCTGATGACGCGCTACCTCGCCGCCGGCCGCCACGAACTGGACGAGGCCGCCCCGTTCGACGCCGGACGCCTGCTGGGCGGCGGGCTCATCCTCGCCCTGCTGGCCGCCATCACCCCCGTGTTCTTCGGCGGCAACATCCTGCAGAGCTACGACGCCCACCTCACCATCCCCCTGCTCGGCGAGCTCCACCTCGTGTCCTCGACGGTCTTCGACATCGGCGTGTACCTCGTCGTGGTCGGCATGCTGCTCGACGTGGCCCGCAGCCTCGGTTCCGGCATCGACCAGCACGCCTCCGAGGAGATCGCCCCCATGCCCATCCCGGATTCCACCAAGGCCATCCCCGGTTACGGAGAGCGCCGATGACAGCCAACCTCGTCCTGGCCATCACGGCCGGCGCCCTCGTCGCGGCAGGCGTGTACCTGCTGCTCGAGCGCTCCCTCACCCGCATCCTGCTGGGCGTCATGGTGGCCAGCAACGGCGTGAACCTGATGTTCCTGGTGGCGGCCGGCAAGCCCGCGTTGGCGCCGATCATCGGCCTCGGCGACTCCGGCGCGGAGGGCGTCTCGGACCCGTTGCCCCAGGCGATGGTGCTCACAGCGATCGTCATCACCATGGCGGTGGCGGCGTTCGTGCTGACGCTCGCCTACCGCAGCTTCCAGCTGCACGGGCACGACGAGGTGGCCGACGACGTCGAGGATGCACGCATCCGGCAACTCGCGCTCGACGATGTCACCTCTGAGTCCTACGAGGACACCACCTTCTCCGACACCGGCGCGGACGTGGTCAGCGAATGATGCTCCACAACCTCCTCCCCCTGCCGGTGCTGCTCGCCATCGGCGGCGCCGCCATCGCGCTGGCCCTCCCCCGTCGCCCAGGGCTCCAGCGCCTGGTGTCGATCCTCAGCCTGAGCGGCATCGTCGCCCTGGGTGCCCTGTTCATGTGGCTCACCCACGCCAACGGCCCCATGGCCCTCTGGCTGGGCGCCTGGGCCGAACCCCTCGGCATCTCGCTGGTGGTGGACCGGCTGAGCGCGCTCATGCTGTTCGTCGCCTCCGTCATCGCCCTGGGCGTCCTCCTGTTCGCCACCGGCCAGGACAGGGACGAGGTCAAGCGCGAGACCCCCGTCTCGATCTTCCACCCCACCTTCCTGCTGCTGATGGCCGGAGTCTCGAACGCGTTCCTCGCGGGTGACCTGTTCAACCTGTTCGTCGGCTTCGAGATGCTGCTGTTCGCGTCCTACGTACTGCTGACGCTGGGTGGCACGTCGGACCGGATCCGGGCGGGCACCACCTACGTCGTGGTGTCGCTGCTCAGCTCGTCGCTGTTCCTGATCTCGATCGCGGCCATCTACGCCGCCACGGGCACCGTCAACATGGCCCACCTCGCCGTCCGGCTGCGCGACCTCACGGAGCCGGTCCAGCTGCTGCTCGAGGTGCTGCTGATCGTGACGTTCGCCATCAAGGCGGCGGTCTTCCCGCTGTCGTCGTGGCTACCGGATTCCTATCCGACGGCGCCGGCCCCCGTCACCGCGGTGTTCGCCGGGTTGCTGACCAAAGTGGGCGTCTACGCCATCATCCGCACAGAGACCCTGCTGTTCCCGGCGGACACCGTCTACAACGTGCTGCTCGTGGCGTCCCTGCTGACCATGGTGCTGGGCATCCTCGGCGCCATCGCCCAGGTGGAGATCAAGCGAATGCTGTCCTTCACGCTGATCAGCCACATCGGCTACATGATCTTCGGCATCGCGCTGGGCACCGACGCGGGCCTGGCCGCCACCATCTTCTACACCGCGCACCACATCACCATCCAGGCCACGCTGTTCCTCGTGACGGGGCTGATCGAGCGGCGCGGCGGCACGTCGTCGCTCGACGGGCTGGGCGGCCTGCTGAAGGTCGCCCCGCTGCTGGCGGCGCTGTTCTTCATCCCGGCCATGAACCTGGGTGGCATCCCCCCGCTGTCGGGCTTCATCGGCAAGCTCGGCCTGCTCCAGGCGGCCGCCGAGGTGGGCACCCCGCTGGCCTGGACCGTGCTCGCCGGCGGCGTGCTGACCAGCCTGTTGACGTTGATGGCGATGGCCAAGGTCTGGAACCGCGCGTTCTGGGGGGTCACCCCCGCAGAGCAGCGCCGGGCAGAGGCCGCGGCCCACGACCTCGATCCTGATGAGATCGCGGATGAGGACACCCGCCCCATGCCCCCGCTGCAGGTGGGCGCCACCATCGGGCTGATCCTGTTCGGCCTGGCCCTCACAGTGTTCGCCGGCCCGCTCTACGAGTACGCGCACGCTGCCGCTGCGGCGCTGCGTGACGGGTCCTACGTGCAGGCAGTGCTGCCGGGAGGTCTGCGATGATCGCCAGATCCCGTGTCCCCTGGGCCGAGCGGCTCACGTTCCGGCCCCTGTCGGTGCTGTCCATGGCCACCGTCTGGGTGCTGCTCTGGGGCAGCGTCTCCCCCATGGTCATCGTGTCAGGGCTCCTGCTGGGCTACGTGGTGGGCATCGTGCTCCCGCTCCCCCCCGTGTTCTGGAAGGGTCACCTCCGGCCGGTGGGCATCCTGCGGTTGATAGGGCACCTGGTCTACGACCTGGCCGTGTCGTCCATCCGCGTGTTCCTGCTCGCGTTCCACCGGAAGGTCGACCTGCGCGCGGGCATCGTGCGGATCGACCTCATCACCGACAACGACCTCTACCAGGTGCAGGTGGCCGAGATGATCTCACTGGTGCCCGGCACCGTCGTCGTCGAAGTGGTGCGCAACCCGCGCCGCCTCTACCTGCACGCCATCCAGTTGCACGGCGACGACCCCATCGGGCGGGTGCAGAAGATGGCCGTCGGCGTGGAGTCGCGGGTGGTGCGCGCCTTTGGTTCCCGCCGCGAGATAGAGGACTTCAACGCCGCGCTGCACCACCACCCGGCCCCCGACGCCCTCGACCTGGAGGTCGAACCATGATCCTGGCCACCAACATCATCCTGTCGGTCGCGGCCGTGCTGCTGACCGTGGCGGCGTTCATCGGCGTCAACCGGATCGCGGCGGGCCCTTCCCAGCTCGACCGCTCCGTTGCGGCAGACCTCATCGTCGCCGTGATGGTGGCCTCGCTCGGGCTGTGGGTGGTGTGGACGGACATGTCCACGGAGCTGATGGTGCTCGTCCTGCTGTCGATGCTGGGCTTCACCAGCGCCGTGTCGGTGGCCCGCATGGTGTCGGACCGGATGCTGCAGCGGCACCGCTACAACCGGCAGCGGAAGGAGCGGGTGTGATGGACACCGTCTTCGACTTCATCAGCGCGCTGGCCATCCTGGTGGGGGCCATCCTGTGCTTCGGCGCCGCCGTGGCCCTCGTACGGTTCCCTGACCTGCTGGGAAGGATGCACGCCATCACCAAGCCGCAGGTGCTGGGGCTGATCTTCGTCTCCGTCGGCATCGCGCTCAGCCTCCGCACCTGGTGGGCCCTGGGATTGTGCCTGCTGATCATTGCGCTGCAACTCCTGACGGCTCCCGTCTCGGCGAGCATGGTGTCGCGCTCGGCCTACCGAAGCGGGCTGACGGATGATTCGGAACTCCTGGTCAACCACCTGGCCGAAGACCTCAAGGACGCCGGCTTCCGCCACCTGGACTGAGACGGTCGCGGGGCCACCTGCGCAACCATCGGGGGGCGGCCGAGCCGCTCAACAGACGAGGTGGCCCGCCGCCTCGGGAGGGAGGCGGCGGGCCAGTTGCTCAGGAGATCCTGAACCGCGTGATGTTGTTGAACACCCAGTCCTCCGTCACGCGGTAGGACCAGACACCATCCGCGCCCTGGGTGCCGGCCACCAGGCTGGCACGCGCCCAGGACCTGCAGGCGTTCCGGCCGGTCTGTGGGGTGTCGCACTCCGTCTTCCAGCGGCGCCCGTCAGCGGCCGTCCACTCGCCAGCCTTCCCCAGCGGATTGCTCGCCCACTGGGCGCGCGTCATGTGCGGAAGGTAGGTGAGGTTGTTGAACACCCAGCGGTTGGTCTGGACGAAACGCCCGCCGTCGATGGTGACGGTGGTAGCCCAGATGTCGGTGCGGCAACGAATGGTCTGCGAGTACGGCTCGCACTGCGTGTGCCACCACCTTCCGTTGACACTGTGGAATCCGGGCGTGGAGTAGAGGTCGCCTGACTGTGCCGGGCGCGTAACCGTCACCGTCGCCGTGGGCTGCGGCGACGGATCCACCGTCGGCTCCTCGCTGGGCTCCTCCGACGGCTCCTCGCTGGGCTCCTCCGACGGCTCCTCCGACGGCTCCTCGGTGGGAACCGGCGTCGGCGCAACGCCGATGACGAACGGCGCGACGGCGATCCAGTCGACGTCGGGCGCGATGGCATAGCCGTCCAGGATCACGTCGTCGTGCGTGCCCCACTCGGCACCCTCGTCGATGAACAGCGTTGAGCGGGTGTTGCCGAAGGTGATGGCACCGTCGTCGGTGGTCAGCGACAGCGGCATGACCGCCTCCCAGAAGTTGAGCTCGCTGTAGGTGTAGCGGAACGTGGTGCGCCCCGCCAGCCCCTCCTGGCCGTCCTCCGACGCCTGCAGGCCGAGGTCGACCACCTGCGGGTTGTAGTCGTGCGTGCCCTCGATGTCGTCGTTGGAGTAGCCGATGACGACGTCGTACTCGCCCGCCTCTGCGAAGCCCGCGAGCCGCGGAATCGTGAACGTGCCCTCGTTGCCCGGGTTGGCGTCGGTGATGCCGAGGCCCTTGACGAACCCGTCACCGCTGCCGGTTGTCAGCGCCGAGTCGAACCCAGAGGTCCGGGCAGCGCCGCCAAGTTCCACCACGTCGAGGTCCTCGGCCTCGATCCGGACGATCTTGGCGTCCGCGGACACGTTCCTCACCGTGCTGAGCGACGCAACCCGCGCCTCGCCGTCGGCGAACAGCTCCACCTCGGTGACGCCCTCGGGCAGGTGGACGGTCACGGTGGGGTCTGCGCCGTCGGTGAACACGGCGGCGGTTCGCCCGTTCACCCGCAGCTCCAGCTCGGCGCCGGCGCTGCCGTGCCACTCCGCGGTCAGGTCGTAGTAGCCGGACTCGTGGTTGGACAGGTAGGCGTCCGCGCGCTGCCCGGCCGCCAGCGTGGCGTGGCCGTCGTCGAGTGCGGCACCGTCGAACAGCCGGAAGTTGCTGGCCGGGTAGGCCAGTTCCTCGGTGTTGGCGGTTTCGCCCACGCGGACGAGCTCGAATCGGTCGAGGGTCACTCCCCCCGCCTCGCCTGCACCGGGCAGGAGGGCGGCGCCGTCCTGGCTGGTGCGCAGGCTCAGCGTCTGCTCACCCGCCTCCAGATCCACGTACACCTCCGCGCTGCCCCGGGCCACCGTCGCGACGTTGCTGGGCTTGATCGCATTGGCGCCGTAGGTGACGGTGGTGGCGAACTCGTCATCGACGAACAGCGCGTGCCGCGCGACGATACCCGGCGTAGCTCCCAGCACCTGAAGCCGGTAGCGGCCGGCCTGCTCGACGTCGACCGTCCAGTCCGCGCGGGAACCGAGCTCGGAGAAGCCCGCGACGTCCTGGTTGTTCGACGCGCGATACCCGCTGGGGGTGCGGACCTGGGCGTCGGTCAGGAAGGCCTGCTCGGCCTCCAGGAGGTGGCGCTCGGCCTGCCCTTCCAGAGCGGCCTCCGGGTCGACGTCGCCGGCGGGGGTGACGATGACCTGGTAGGTGCTGCTGTCGTTCTGCGACGGGATGCGCAGCTGCAGTTCACCGTCGACGATCGCGACGTCATTACCGGCAGCCACCACGCGGGGGGCCGCAGCGATGCCGTCGGTGCCGCTGACGAGGTTCTCGCGTACCTCGTAGTCCACGACGGTGCCGAACACGTCTTCGGCCAGGCCGGTGAGCCGCAGCCCGCCGTCGTTGCCGTTCGCGAGGCCGCCGACGATGACCTGGGCCCTGTGGGCGTCCTCGTCGATGGCCGCGATGGCGTTTTGCTCACCGGTGACCACCTTGACCGTGTCGGACCCGGTGAGGTCGCCATACCACTTGAACAGCCACCAGCCGCCGTTGCCGGCGTTGACCTTGGCGTAGTTGTCCGAGAGCGTGCCGGAGGCGGTCCAGTACGCGGTCTGGGCGTCCACCTTGGCTGCCTCGAAGCTGGCGAACCAACGAAGCAGGTTGGCCGGCGAGCTCATGTCGCTGGAGGCGCCCCACTCGGTGATGTTGACCTCGGGGACCTCGTCCCTGGTGAGGCCCAGCTGCTGCGCGTACTGGCGGAACAGGCCCGCGCGGACGGGCAGCCACTGGTAGCCGCGCAGCTCGTGCCAGACGTAGATGTCCGGGACGGTGTCTGTCTCGATGGCCATGTCCAGGAAGGCCTTGATGTTGGCCTCGCCGCGCCAAGCCGCATCACCCGGGCCGGCGATCCGCGGCCGCTCCAGCCCGTGCTTGGCGTAGGTGTCGGTGATGACGTTCCACGCCGCCTCCCAGTCGGTCTCTCCGTTCGGGGTGTAGCTGTCTGGCTGGCCACCCTGGTGCATGTAGCGGTCGTAGAGGGAGTCGCTGTTCAGCCACTGCAGGTCCACCTCGTTGAACGGGATGAACACGTACTTCTCCGGGTTCTCCGCCTCGCGCGCGATGGCGTCCACGACAATCTCGAGCACCTCGAGGTAGTCCCAGGCGCCGTTGGGCTCCGGGGCGTACTCGCCGGTCAGGATGCCGTCGTCGCCGCGGACGTAGCTGCGGTCGTCGCCCGGCCGCTCGCCTCGGTTGTAGGGCCAGTCCGGGTAGTAGTCCTGGGTGTAGACGTAGAGGTCTTGGCCGTGCTTGTCGAAGAAGGTCTCCTCGATGTTGAACGCGTCACCGCCCGGGTGCTGCGTGCCGTACGGCGGCTTCTGGGAGACGTTGGTCATGGCCGCGCCGTTGACGATCGCCCGCGTCGGGGACTGCTCGTCCCCCAGGCCGTAGAGCGTGCCCGAGGCG
Organism: Tessaracoccus sp. ZS01; assembly: GCF_022342445.1. NCBI lineage: Bacteria > Bacillati > Actinomycetota > Actinomycetes > Propionibacteriales > Propionibacteriaceae > Tessaracoccus > Tessaracoccus sp. ZS01. The sequence continues at coordinate 35,053 of NZ_PQFE01000006.1, forward strand.
CCACCCCGGAACGCGCCGGTGTCTTGGGAGAAGTCGACGACGACGTCCTGCAGCGGCCGCGCCTCCACGCTCACGCGCGCGACGAGTGGCTCGTCCCAGCCGGAGATCCAGCCCTGCACCTCGAAGGTGTTGCCGGGTGTGGCGAGCTCCGACGGTGGCACCTGGTCCCAGGCGATCGGCGCCTCGGTGGCGAACCCGGATTCCGTCACCACAGACGCGGTGACGGGCAGCTGCGGGCTGACGGAGGCCGGCGTCGATACCTCGAAGACCGCCTCATCCACGGAGGCGATGCCGCCCACGTAATCGGTGAACAGCGTCGAGACCTGCTCTGCGTTCAGCGCGGCCCCGTAGACAGCGAAGTCATCGAACTCGCCGCCGAAGAGCGCGGCCCACTGCGGCGCCCACGGCACGGTGCCGATCAGGCCTGAGCGGGTGCTGTCCGGCTCGCCGAGCTTGGTGAAGTCGAGCGGCACGGCCACCTTGGAGACCAGACTGCCGTTCATGTAGTAGAACAGGGACTCGCCGTCCGCGACGCTCGTCAGGTGCACCCACGTGTTCGACGCCAGCGGCTCGTTGGCCACCGCCTTCACCTCGGAGCCCGAGTTCGCGACCGCCTTGGACTGGCCGCCCTCGTTGGGCTGGTAGTAGACACCCCAGTTGTTGGCAGGCAGGGCGTCGCTGCCGACGATGTAGGCCCAGGGCAGCTGGTTGGCGTTCGCGCCGTTCCAGTTGATCCAGGTGGAGACCGTGATCGCCTCCATCCCGTCGAACAGGCCCTTGGGGATCTCCAGGTACGGCTTCCCCGCCTGCGAGGTGTTCTGCGCCCCGCCGGGGAACTTGCCCGAGGCGCCGAGCTCGGCGGTGGGGCCGGTGCCGCGCGGCAGGGACTCGGCTGCGACGACGCGGGCGTCGAACGCGCTGCCCAAGGTGCCCTCGTTGGCGATGCTGGCAGCGGCGGTGTCGCTGTCGAAGGTGTAGAGGAGCAGGGGGTCCGGTGACTCCTCCGCCACCGCCATCGGCGCGTGGACGAGGTGCGGACCCACCAGGGCCAGGCCGAGGGCCGCTACGCCCGCGGCCCGGGCCCTGCTGGAAGCAGTGGGAAATGGCATGGGAAACCTCTCTGTCGAAACTTCTCTGTCCGGCGAAAGTTGATTGCCGCCACCGCGGCGACGGGGTGGATCGATGGGGAGACTCGGTTCGTGATCGACCTTGATAACGTTTTCAAGCCCACGCTACGAGACGAGCGGGGTCAGGTCAACCGTTTCTTGAAAGCGTTATCAGACTAGTTGGTGCGGGGCGGGGCGGTGCTCTCGCGGATGATCACGTCGGGGGTCGTGGAGACCAGTGGGCGCTCCTTGGCGCCGTGGATCTGCTTCTTCAGCAGCTCCCAGCCGCTGCGTCCCATGTCCGCGAACTCCTGGCGCGCGGTGGTCAGCGCGGGGTGCCACAGCGAGGACAGCGGGTGGTCGTCGAAGCCCACGACGCTGACGTCCTCGGGCACCCGGAGCCCCTTGTCCCGCAGCCCGGCCATCACGCCCATGGCGATCTCGTCGTTGCCACAGAACACGGCGGTGACGTCGTCCCGCTCCGCGATGACGTGCCCGACGCCGCGACCCGACTGCGGGTCCCAACTGGCCTCGAAGAGCTCGGGGACTTCGCGCCCGGCGTCCTTGAGCGCCCGCCGCCACCCGGCGGTACGGCCGTCCTCGCGCCGGGACGGTGGAATCCGGACGTGGTGCACCGTCTCATGACCGAGTCCGAGGAGGTGCTCGACCAAGTGCCGTGCGGCCACGGACTCCCGGATCACGGCCTGCGCGTACGACGTGTCCCGCACGCCCGAGAGCGCCACCACCGGCATCCAGTCGGGAATACGCTTGATGGCGGCCACACCGGGCGGGTCGAACTTGAGGACGGCGACACCTGCGATGGCCTGCGAGAGCACCAGCGAGATACCGGTAGTCAGCGACTCCTCGTCGGCCTCCTCGATGACGGTGAAGGTCACGACGTAGCCGTCGGCCCGGGCGGCCTCCTCGAGCCCACGGATGGTCTCCGCGTAGCCGTAGCGCGAGGTGTTGCCCACGACGGCGGCGATCACCTTGGGTTTGCCGCCAACCAGCACCCGCGCCGAGGCGTTCGGCGTGAAGTCCAGCTCCTGGATGGCGGCGGCAACGCGTTCGCGCTTGTCAGCGCGGACATTGGCGCTGCCGCTGAGGAATCGGGACACCGTCGGCACCGAGACACCCGCCAACAGGGCGACGTCCTTCATGGTGGCCGGCACGCGGGCGGCAACGGCAGGATCCTGCCCGCTCGCCGCCGCACTGGTCTCCATGACTCCGAAGCGTAGCGAGGCCGTGGACGTCCTGGTGACCATCACTTCACCGCACCTCCCGTGATGCCCGAAACGATCCGCCGCTGGGCGACGATGAACGTGATCAGCAGCGGCAGGCTCATCAGGATGATGAACGCGAAGATCAGGTGCCAGTTGTTGAGGTAGAGGCCGGCGCTGGCCACCTGGAACAGGTTGAGGGGCAGCGTGTCCACGCGGCCGCCGATCACGAACAGCGCGTAGAACACGTCGTTCCAGATGTAGAGGCACAGCATGATCGTGGTGGTGGCGAGCACCGGCACCAGCAACGGCAGGATGATGGTGAAGAAGATCCGCAGCGGCTTGGCGCCGTCGACGCGGGCAGCCTCCTCCAGCTCCACGGGGATGGTCCTGACGAATCCGGTGATGAGGAAGATGGCCGTGGACAGGTACATGCCCATGTAGACGCCGACCATCCCGGGCACGGTGCCCGCCAGGCCGAGCTGGCGCAGAAGCAGCACAATGGTCACCACGGCGGGCGGCAACACGACGCCGCTGATGGCGAGCGTGTACAGCACCGCCATCCACCGCTCAGCCCGACGGGCCAGCACCCAGGCGGCCAGCGAGCCGAGGATCAGCACGCCCACCACCGCCGGCACCATGATCAGCAGGCTGCCGAAGAAGCCCGCGAGCATCCGCCCCTCGGAGAAGACGGTCGCGAAGTTCTCCAGTAGCTGCCACTGGCTGGGCAGCGCCAGGTTCGGGTTCAGCGCCTCTGCCTGGTTCTTGCCTGCGGTGACCACCACCAGCCAGAAGGGGACCCCGAGCAGGAGCGCCGTGATGGCCACAACTGCCAACTGGTGCGCAACCCGTCCGGGCTTGATGCGGCGCCGGGTGGCGACCGAGGGCTTGGTAGGAGTGTGGGCGGTCACAGGACTTCCTCCCTCTTGCGGAGGTAGCGCACGACGGGGAAGGCGATCAGCGTGACGGTGAGGAACAGGATGAGGCTCATCGTCGTCGCCTGGGCGAACAGCCCCTGCCCGAAGGTGCGGAAGATGAAGATGTTGAGCAGTTCGGTGGTGCCGCCGGGCCCACCTTCGGTGAGGGCCTGCACCACGTCGAAGCCGTTCATGGAACCCAGCAGCGCCGTGGCCACGTTGAACGTGACAGCCGGGGCGAGTAGCGGGAACCGGATCTGGACGAAGGTCTGCCACCAGCTGGAGCCGTCGATGCGTGCAGCCTCGAGGACGTCCTCGCTGATGGTCTTCAGCCCCGCGAGGTAGATGAGCATCGACAGACCCATCCACTTCCAGGAGTGCACCAGAGCCGCCACGACGATGGTCCAGGTGGTGCTGCCGAGCCACGCGACGGACACGTCGAGGCCGGTGAGGACCGACAGGATGCCGTTGAGTGCGCCGTCGGGCTTCAGGATCGCCCGGAAGATGTAGCCGACCGCGAGGGCGGACATGATCACCGGGATGAAGAACAGCACCCTAGCGGTGCGGTTCAACCAGGTGTCGCGCTCGAGCAGCAACGCCAGCATCAGGCCGAACAGGTTCTGGAAGACCGCCACCAGCGTCGCGTAGACGAGCGTCACCTTCAACGCGTTGAGGAGCGAACCGTTGCCGAGCAGGGAGCTGAAGTTGTCGAACCCGGCGAAGTTGATGTCCGACTTGAAGCCGGACCAGTCGGTGAAGCTGTAGACGAAGTTGAACAGCGTGGGCACGAAGAAGAACACCACGAGGACCGCCAGCGCGGGCACGAGGAAGACCGCGGGGTGGTCCGTGCGGCGCCCGTGACCGGCGGCCTGTCCCGCGCGGGTCCGCTCGGCGAAGAGTGTGGACATGGGTTTCCTTCCGGGAGGACCGGGTGGGCGGTACGGGGGTCACCGCCCACCCGGGAGTGTCAGAATCCCTCGGCGCCGAGGGCCTTGGCGAGTTCGGCGAACTGCTGCTGCGTCGCCTCACCCACCTGCTGGGGCGTCTTGGTGCCCTGGATCATGTCAGCCAGGTTGATGTACAGGTCCGGGTTGGCCACGGCGAGGGACTGCATGGAGCCCACCGAGTCGGCCAGCGACGCGTGTACGTCCAGCAGTGCCTGCGGGACGCCGTCGGGGTTGGGGACGTCGGGCTGCAGCGAGATGGTGTTGGCAGCCTGCACGAAGTCCGCGTAGCCGTCACCCAGCCAGTAGGAGAGGAACTGCTTCGCTGCCGCCTCCTGGGTGGCGTCATCGGTCTTGAACGCCACGACGGCGTTGGACTGGTCCGGGATGGAGGTGCCGACGTTGCCCTCGGGGCTGATCGGGAAGAAACCGATCTTCTCGTCGAGCTCGGCGGTGTCGGCCTTGGCCTGCAACTGACCGAAGAAGGAGTTCACCTGGACGACCATGGCCGCATCGCCGGCGAGCAGGGCGTCGCCCTGGTCCTCGAACGTGGCGGTCTTGATGTCGTCGTTGAACAGGCCCTCGTCGATCCAGCCTTTGTAGTTGTTGATGGCGCCCATGATGGTCTCGTCGGTGAACTGCTCCTCGTTCGCGTTCACCCGGTCCCACAGGCCGTCCTTGGCAGCGTTGGCGAGCTGGATCTGGACCCACCACTGGGTACCCCAGCGGTCGGCGGCCATCTCGTGGAACGGGGTGACGCCGTCGGCGTCGAGGGTGCGTGCGAGGTCGATCATCTCATCGATGTTGCCAGGGGTCTCGGTGATGCCCGCCTCGGCGAACACCTCCTTGTTGTAATAGACGCCCTGCACGGCCGGAGTGCTGATCAGCGCGGCGTAGCGGGTGTCGCCCACGAAACCGGTCAGGTCCTTCAGCGCCGGGTCCATGGCGTCGAGCCAGGGCGCACCGTCGAGCGGGAGGAGGTTGTTGGTGGCGTTGAGTGCGTTGAGCTGGGACTCGGTTGGCTGCCAGAAGGCGAGGTCCGGCTTGTCACCGGTGGCCACCTTGGTCTGGATGCCCTGCTCGTAGGGATCGGGGATGGTCACGACCTCGACCGTCGCACCCGTCAGCTCCTCGAACCCGGCGATGACCGGGTCCGCGGTCTTGTTCGAGTTCTGTGCCGCCCAGATCGTCAGGGTGACACCGTCGAGGCTGGCGTCCTGGGCCGGCCACTCGGCGGCGGAGCTGCCCCCGCCCTCAGTGGAGCTGGGCGGGTCCTGCACCCCGGGGTCACTGCAAGCCGTCAGCGCGACTCCCGCTGTCAGGGCGACCGCAGCCGCCCGTACCAGGGACTTCTTCATTGGAATCTCCTTTGGTCGACTCGCCTCAGGCGAGCTCTCGGGGGTCGGATCCGCCCTTGTGGCTGATCCGGATCATGCGTGCGGCCGGGGCGGCATCCGCGTCGACGCGCAGCACCCCGTCCGCCTCGCTCCACGCCAGTTGCCAGGGCGTGAGGTTCTTGGGGAACACGGTCTCGATCCGCGGGTCGAGGCCCGCGAACCGCGGCAGCCGCAGTTCCGCGGCGGGCGCGTCCGCGCGTCGCCAGATGAACAGCAGCGTGGCGTCGTCGACGTCGAGGCCGAGGGTCACCCACGGGTCGTCCCACCGGGGCAGGCCGAGCGGCCACACCGGTGTGGAGCGTCGGATGTGGTGCCGGATCTCCTTGGTCAGCGCCACGGCCTCGCGGACCAGTTCCAGCTCCGATTCGGTCATGTTGTTGAGGTAGCCGGACAGGAAGAAGCGGCCCGGGAGCCCAGTGACGAGGCAGAACGCCGCCTCCTCGGGCGACATCCCCGGCTGCGGGTAGGCCCAGCTGGCGGCCTGCTCGGGGAGCATGCTCATCGGCGCCGAGGCGGTGATGGGCGGGTAGAGCAGCGGGTCCTGCTGGTCCGAGGTGGACTGCAGCTGCAGCCGGGACAGGAGCGCACCGTCGGCGCGCATGGCGCCGGAGCCGCAGTTCTCGATGACCAGCGCGGGGTGTCGGTCCAGGACTGAGTCGAGCCAGGCCAGGTGGGCGCGGTTGTGCTCGAGGAGGCCGTCACCGACGCTGCAGCTCGCGTGGTCGGTCCCGGGGCCCGGGTTGATGTTGTAGTCGAACTTGAAGTAGCCGACGCCGAAGTCCGTGACGAGGCGGTCCACCACGGCATCGGCATGGGCGACCGCTGCTGGGTGCCGGAAGTCCAGGTGGTAGCGACCCTGCTCCATCAGCCGCTGGCCGCCGCGCTGCAGGAACGCCTCGTCGGGCAGTTGGTCGGCCAAGGGGCTGCGCACGCCGATCACCTCGGGCTCGAGCCACAGCCCGGGCACCATGCCGTGCCCGCTGATCCGGTCCACCACTTCCCCGAGGCCACCGGGGAAACGGGTGGTGGACGGCTGCCACGCCCCGACGGAGTCCCACCAGAAGCCGGAGTCGTCGTACCAGCCGGCGTCGATGCAGAAGATCTCCGCACCGGCCGCGGCCGCGGCGTCCACGAGCGGGATGAGTTTGGCGGTCGTCGGGTCGCCGTCGAGCGTGTTCATGTAGTCGTTGAAGATGACCGGCAGCGACTCGTTGTCCGCGTGCGGCCGGCGCGTGCGACGGCGCAGCTCGGTGACGGCGGCCACGGCGGCCGTCACGTCGGAACCGAGCGCCACCGCGGCCGGCACCGTGGTGAAGGACTCCCCCGGCGCCAGAGTGCGGCTCCAGCCGTGGTCCATGTGGTTGGGGCCCGAGACCGCCACCTCGAAGTCGCGGTACTCCTCCCCCAGCTCGATCCGCCAGGCACCGTTGTGCAGAACCTGCCAGACCCAGGCGACGCCTTGGTCTGCTGAACTCGCGGCCGCCACCGGGGTCCACTCGCCGGAGGACCAGGTGCCGGTGGAGACCAACGCCTCCTGCCCGCGCGGACGATGCCCGGTGAGGTGCTGCGAGATGCGGGGGAAGAGTTCGCCGAGCGCGACGTCGTCCCACCGGTTCTCCGCCAGCCAGTCACTGCGGGCCCGGTGCAGGCGCCAGTCGGTGTTCCCGACCGGTCGATCATCGCGGTTCCCCAGGGGCGCCGACCAGCTCGTGACCGCGAGCAGCGTGACCGGCGCGTCCGAGGTGTTGGTTACGGTGGTGCGGGTGGTAAAGGCGGCGACGCCGTCGAAGGACTCGAGCGTGGCGACGACATCGAGGCCGGTGGTGGACATGTCGAGTTCGAGCTCGTGGCGACCCGATTCGGAGTCGGTGTGGAAGTCCGTCAGCCGCAGCGCCTGCCCCAGTTCCGACATGCCGAGGCGGGAACTCGCGAGGGCGTGGCCGTGGTCCGAGGTGAGGACCTGCACCACCGGAACGAGGTCGCTCGTCGTCATCCGGGCACCGCCGGCCTCCGCCGAGCGGAGCGCCACCGGCTCGTCGGCACCATGGCCGATCTCGAGCACCAGCGCGTCGTGTCCCCAGCGGATTGCCTTCACGATCTCTCCCTTGCGATCTCTACTTCCTCACGTGCACGACTAGTGAAGCACAGGTTTGATAACGCTTTCAAGACTATCTTGAAATCGTTATCAAAAACGTTGTGCCTGGGCTTGGGTTGGCAGTGGAGACACCGGCCGGGCGGCATCGACGCGGGGCGCGCCGCCGATCCCGCTGATTCTGCTACCGGGATCCTGAAGGACGCGCTTCAGACAACCCCTGCGGGACGTGCTCGTTGGGGGAAGAGACTGAGACACTCACATCCTCCCAGCGGCAAGGCTCCCCACGTCTACTCACCCGGCAGGCACGGTCCCAGTCTCAATGGCGAAGAGCTCAATTGTGAAGAGCCGGAAATGTCAGGGGCACCTGCTAGCACAAGTTGCCTTTGACAACGCGTTTTCCTTGTTTTAGATCGCGTGTTCCCTTAGAATAGTTCACATGAGCGAAGCGCGGGAACTGATGCAGCAGGGCATCGCTGCGCTCTGGGACGCCGCAGGCTCACTCCTAACTGATTCACCGGCCGCAGAACGGTTGGCCACCATGGTGCACACCGTCACCGAGGCCGAGGCGCAACTGGCCGGTCTGCGACTCCACCTCCTCCATGAGGCCCGCCTCTCCGCCGCCGACGGAGTCGTCGAAGAGGTCCGCCAATCCGTGCGCACCACCACCGCGCAGGCCACCGCATCACTGAAGCTCGCCATGGATCTCGGGGAACGCTTCCCGCTGATCGCGTCCGCGTTGAACGACGGGGAGCTCTCGTTGGCGCAGGCCGAAGCGATCATCTCCGGGCTCCGAAAGCTCCCCAACGCCGTAACACGTGCGGAGTTGGTGAAGTGCCAGGAATCGGTACTGGCGAAGGTTCACAACCTCGGCCCGGACGAGTTGCGGGAGCTGGCCAGTCACGTGTTCCGGGTGATCGACCCCGACGGGGCCGAAGCCGAAGACAAGAAGAGGCTCGACGCGCAAGACCGCGCCGCCCACCGCAGCCGGTTCCTGATCATCACCCCGGATCATCACGGGTCGTCGCGGTTCAGCGGCAAGCTCCCCACCGCCCAGGTAGAACTCCTCGCCGCCCAGTTGGACGCGGTGACGCCGCCGGCGTCGTCCTACCGCGACTCCGATGAACCCTCGGATCCGGCCGTCCGCCGCGCGGACGCGTTGATGATCCTGGTCCACACCGCCGCCGCCACCGGGAAGCTCCCCGCCCACGGCGGAGACCGGCCACAGGTCCACATCACCGTCAACTACGACACCCTGCTCACCGGGCTGGGACGCGTCGACGTCCTCGGCGGCCACGGCCCCGGCGGACTATCTGCCGCCGACGCCAGACATTTGGCCTGCGACGCGGACCTGATCCCCGTCGTGCTCGGCACCGACTCACAACCCCTGGACGTGGGACGCAAACACCGCCTGTTCCCCGCCGGGATCCGCACCGCCCTCACCCTCCGCGACGGAGGCTGCGCATTCCCCGGCTGCACCGCCAGACCTGCCTCGTGTGAGGCGCACCACATCGTCCCCTGGTGGGCAGGCGGAACCAGCTGTCTAGGCAATGCGGTGCTTTTGTGTCCGCACCATCACCGGTTGGTCGAACCAGACCCTCAACAGTCATCCGAGTCGCAGTGGCAGGTCCACCTCGACCCGGACACCGGAAAGCCGTGGTTCACCCCACCCCGACACATCGACCCCGCCCGCAGACCCAGGCAACACCGAAGACACCTCCTGCACGAACTCGTCACCTCCACCAAGGCACCACCCTGCCCAGACGAACCCGAGCCCCCTGACTTCAACCGGCTCGAGGAACTGATCGCCCGCACCGCGGCCGTCTGGCAATCCGCCGCCCACTGAGGGCGTGGCCTGCCGGGCGTCGCCGAGGTAGGACCCCACCGAGGCCAAAGCTTGAACGGTGGCCCTACGGTGGGGGGTATGCAGCTTTCGGTACTCGACCTGATCAGCGTTCGTACGGGCCAGACGACGGCGGACAGCCTCCGGGCCAGCCGGGAGATGGCCGAGACGGCGGACAGGCTGGGCTTCACCCGGTACTGGGTGGCCGAGCACCACAACACAGATTCGGTCGCCTCCACCTCCCCCGCCGTCGAACTGATGTACCTGGGGCAGGACACGCACCAGATCCGCCTCGGCTCCGGCGGCGTCATGCTGCCCAATCACGCCCCGTTGGCGGTGGCGGAGCAGTTCTCCCTGCTGACCGCCGTGTACGGCGACCGCATCGACCTGGGCATCGGCCGCGCGCCGGGCACGGACCCCATCACGTCGGCCGCCATCCGCGGGCAGCTGGGCGGGGGCCACTTCGTCGACGCCGACGGCCGCCCCGTCGATCCCGTGCGCGAGTTCCCCCGCAACGTCACCGACATCCTCACTCTCCTCAGCCCCGACGGTGCCGAGGTGCGGCTCCCCCACGGCCGCACCTACCAGCTCCGCGCCGCCCCGGACATCCAGCACTCCCCGCAGGTGTGGCTGCTGGGCTCCAGCGACTACTCGGCGCAACTCGCCGCTGCGCTCGGCCTGCCGTACGTGTTCGCGCACCACTTCAGCGGGCGGGGCACCCGGCAGGCGCTCGACCTCTACCGCGGCTCGTTCCAGCCCACCGACAACGGCCAGGCACCGCGGACGTTCGTCACCGTCAACGTCTGCGTGGCCGAGACGGCCGACGAGGCCTGGGAGCTCGTCGAGCCCCACCTCTACACGATGGCGAAGTTCTCCACCGGCGGCGGCCTCTCGCCTTCGCCGTTCGTCGGCGCCGACGTCAAGCGGTTGCTGACCGACGACCTGCGCCGCGCCGCCCAGCCCACCCTCGACACGTGGGCGGTGGGCAACCCCGACGAGGTCGCCCACCAGTTGCGCGAGACCGCGGCGGAGTTCGGCGTGGACGAGATCATGGTGCACCCCGTCCAGGGCGCCTACGAGGGCGACGCCGCAGACCGCTGGCCGGCGAAGGTGCGCGGCTTCGAACTGCTGGCGGAGGCTCTCCTCGACAGTTGAGCCGTCTGGGCCGCTCGGCCGCGATAGAGTCGCTGGTATACCAACACCGTTCTCGCGCACCCGAAAGGCACTGACATGTTGATCGGCATCGTTCTGGGCTCTGTCCGCAAGGGCCGCAAGGGCAAATCTGTCGCTGACTGGATCATGGGCCTCACCGCGGAGCGCACCGACGCCGAGTTCGTGCTCATCGACCTGGCCGGCTACGACCTGCCGGTGCTCACCGACGAGGTGGAGCCCTTCGATTACGCGGGCAAGTACCCCGACGCCAACGTCCAGGCGTGGGCCGACGCGCTCGCCGCCTGTGACGGCTACGTGTGGCTGACCCCGGAGTACAACCACGGCGTACCGGGCGGTTTCAAGAACGGCGTCGACCACCTGGGCATGGAGATGGCGTTCAAGCCGGTGGCGTTCGTCTCCTACGGCTTCGAGGGCGGGGTGCGCGCCGTCGAGGCGTGGCGGCCCATCCTCGCGGCGCTGCACCTGTGGGGGCTGCGCAACCAGGTGTCGCTCAACAACGCCACGGAATTCGACGGCAACCAGGTCCGCCCCGACGCCCACCGGCCCGGGCAGCTGCAGCACCTGCTGGACGCCGTCGTCCTGGCCGCCGGGAAGCTCCTACGCTGACGGTGTAGACCCGCCCCATCCCAACAAACGAATCGCGATAAGGTGGTCCCCGTGACCAAAAGTGTTTATATTGCCTCGTCGGAGCGGCTGGTCAGTAAGTCGTCCATCGCCCTGGGCGTGATCGACCTGTTCGCTCGCCAGGTGCGCTCGGTGGGCGTCTTCCGCCCGCTCGTGCACTCCCTCGACGCTGACGCAGTGACCCAGGCCCTCCTTTCGCCGAAGGGCGTCAACCAGTCGCTGGAGTCCGCCGTGGGCGTGACCTACGCCGATTACGCCGCGGATCCGGACCAGGCGATCGACACCATCGTCGCGAAGTACAGCGAGCTGTCGGAGAACCGCGACGCCGTGGTCATCGTCGGTTCGGACTACGACGACTTCGAGTCGGCCCTGGAGCTGGACCACAACGCCGTCATCGCCGCCAACCTCAACTCGCCCGTGATCTTCGTGGCACGCGCCAAGGACCGTTCGGCCGAGCAGGTCCAGCGGATGACCGAGTCCGCCGTCGACGCGTTCGAGTCGCGGCACAACACCGTCATCGCGCTGATCGCGACGCATGCGGACGAGGGCCGGGAGGCCGAGGTCGCCGATGCACTGCACAGGGTCCGTGAAGCCGTGGTCGCCGTGCTGCCGGACAGCCCCGTGCTGCGCGCCCCCTCCGTCGGCGCCCAGTTCGCCGCCGTCGGCGCCACCCAGTGGCTGGGGCAGAGCGAGTTCCTGGCGCACGAGTCGCTGCACACCATCGTGGGCGGCATGACGCTGCCCAACCTGCTGCCCTACCTGAAGCGCGAATCCACCGTCATCATGCCGGCGGACCGCCTCGACCTGCTCCCCGGCCTCGTGATGGCGCACCGCTCGCCGCACTACGGGCCGCTGTCGGCGATGGTGCTGACCGGCGGTTTCGAGATCCCGGAATCGGTGTCGAAGCTGTTCACGGATTCGACGATCGACCTGCCCATCGCGGTCACCAAGGGCGACACCTTCTCCACCGCCGTGAAGCTGCAGGGCGTGCGCGGCACGTCCACCAGCTCCCCCCGCAAGATCGAGGTGTCGCGGGCGCTGTTCTCGCAGTACGTCGACGAGAGTGCGCTGCTGGAGAAGATCGACCTCACCACCACGGACATCCGCACGCCCACCATGTTCGAGTTCCAGATCATGCAGATGGCCCGGGCCAACAAGCAGCGCATCGTGCTGCCGGAGGCCACGGACGACCGCATCCTCGAGGCCGCGGACATCGTGCTGCAGCGCTCCGTCGCAGACATCATCCTGCTGGGAGACGTGGCGCGCATCAGCCAGCGCGCCTCGGAGCTGGGCCTCAACCTCTCCGACGCCACCGTCGTCAACCCGGAGGACCCGGAGCTGGTCGAGCAGTTCGCGGCGGAATACGCCAGGCTGCGCGCCCACAAGGGCATCACCATCGAGCAGGCCCGCCAGCGGATCACGGACCCGTCCTACTTCGCCACCATGATGGTCCACCTGGACATGGCCGACGGCATGGTGTCGGGCGCGATCAACACCACCGCCGCCACCATCCGGCCGTCGCTGGAGTTCATCAAGACCAAGCCTGAGGTCTCCGTTGTGTCGGGTTCGTTCCTGATGTGCATGAGCAACCGCGTGTTGGTCTACGCCGACTGCGCCGTCAACCCGGATCCCACCCCCGAGCAACTGGCGGACATCGCCATCACCTCGGCCGCCACCGCCGCGAACTTCGGCATCGAGCCCCGCGTGGCCCTGCTGTCGTACTCGACGGGCGACTCGGGTTCCGGCGCAGACGTCGACAAGGTGCGCGAGGCCACCCGCCTGGTGCGCGAGCGCGCGCCGCAGCTGAAGGTCGAGGGCCCCATCCAGTTCGACGCCGCCGTCGACGAGGTGGTCGCCGCCAAGAAGATGCCCAACTCGGAGGTCGCGGGGCGCGCCACCGTGTTCATCTTCCCGGACCTCAACACGGGCAACAACACCTACAAGGCCGTGCAGCGCACCTCCGGTGCGATCGCCATCGGCCCCGTGTTGCAGGGCCTCCGCAAGCCGGTCAACGACCTGTCGCGCGGAGCCCTCGTGGACGACATCGTGTCCACCATCACCATCACCGCCATCCAGGCCCAGACCAACTGAGCCAGGAGCCGACGCGGCAGGGTCCCCACCCTGCCGCGTCGTTCATCACAACCCCCCAATAAAGGAAGCGCCATGAGCCAGCCGATCCTCCTGCTCAACTGCGGATCGTCGTCGATCAAGTACCAGCTACTCGATCCGGGGGTGGGCTCGCCGCAGGCGGTCGGCATCGTGCAGCGCATCGGCCTCGAGGTCGGCACCATCACCCACGAGGTGGGCGATGAGGAGTACCACGAGGCCCGCCCGTTCGCGGACCACACGGAGGCAGTGGCCGCCGTCGTGAAGATGTTCACGGACCACGGGCCCAGCCTCGACGACGTGGTGGCCGTGGGTCACCGCACCGTGCACGGTGGCGCCACCTTCATCGAGTCGGTCCTGATCGACGACAGCGTCATCGACAAGCTCGTGGAGCTGTCGGACCTGGCGCCGCTGCACAACCCGCCCGGCATCGCCGGCATCAACGCCGCCAAGGAGGTCCTGCCGGACGTCCCGCACGTGGCCATCTTCGACACGGCGTTCTTCTCCACCCTCCCGGCCGAGGCCTACACCTACGCCATCGACTACGACACCGCGCAGCGCCTGGGCGTGCGCCGCTACGGCTTCCACGGCACCTCGCACAGCTACGTGTCGAAGAAGGCCGCGGAGTTCCTCGGTAAGCCCATCGAAGACCTCAAGATCATCGTCTGCCACCTCGGCAACGGCGCCTCGATCTCCGCCGTCGACGGCGGGGTCGCCATCGACACCTCCATGGGCCTCACCCCGCTGGAGGGCCTCGTCATGGGCACCCGTTCCGGCGACGTGGACCCGGGTCTGCACAAGTACCTGGTGCGCAGCGGCATGACCATCGACGAGGTGGACAACCTGCTCAACAAGCAGTCCGGCATGGGCGGCCTCTGCGGCTTCACCGACATGCGTGACGTGCAGACGGCCATCCTCGAGGGCGACGAGCGCGCGCAGCTGGCGCTCGACGTCTATGTGCACCGGCTCCTGAAGTACATCGGCTCCTACATCGCCGTGCTGGGCGGGGTCGACGCCCTGGTGTTCACCGCCGGTGTCGGCGAGAACGCGGCGCACGTTCGTCGCCCCGTGATCGAGCGCCTGAAGAACCTGGGCTTCGAACTCGACCAGGCCGCCAACGACGCCCGGTCGAAGGAGCCGCGTGAGATCTCCACGCCGGAGTCCAGCGTCCGCGTGCTCGTGGTCCCGACCAACGAGGAACTGGCCATGGCGCAGGAGACCCTCGAGGTCATCTCCCGCTGAGCGAAGCCCTTCAGGGGGTGGTGTCGCACACACCGGGCCGATCGGTCCGCGCCTGCGCGACATCGCCCCCTGAAGCATTTCCAGCCCCCTTTTTGTAGCTCTTCGACAACCCCGGGCCCCGCCGTTGTGGGATTACCACGAACCCCGCTCAGCAAGGCCAGACACGCTTCGCGAGCCCCACCCCCAGTGGCGTACCTTTGACCTCATGGCTTCAGCTTTGATCACGGGTGGCACTTCCGGCATCGGTCTCGCGTTCGCGCAGGAGTTGGCCAGGCGAGGCACCAACCTGATCCTGGTGGCCCGCGACACCGTCCGCCTCGAGGCCGTCGCGGCCGAGTTGAACGGCCAGTTCGGCGTCGAGGTCGAGACGATCCAGGCGGATCTGTCAGAGCGGGCCGACATGCTGCGCATCGGTGAGCGGCTCGAGGACCTCAGCCGCCCCGTCGACATCCTGGTGAACAACGCCGGGTTCGGGCTCCACTCCACGTCGTTGAACCCGGACGAGGTGGAGCTCAACACCAACGCCATCGAGGTCATGTGCGTGGCGGTGTTCATCCTCAGCGGCTCCGCCGCCCGCGCCATGAAGACCCGCGGGCACGGCCAGATCATCACGGTGGCGTCCTCGTCGTCGTCGATCTTCTCCGGCAACTACTCCGCCATCAAGGCCTGGGCGCGCACGTTCTCCAACTCCCTGGCCCTCGAGCTGAGCGGCACCGGCGTCACCGCCACCGCGCTGCTCCCCGGCTGGGTCAAGACTGAGTTCCACCAGCGGGCCGGCATCAACGCTTCCAAGCTGCCGGGCATCGTGTGGATCGACGCGGACAAGCTCGTGCGCACCGCCCTCGACGACTCCGCCAAGGGCCGCTTCGAGTCGGTGCCGGACTGGAAGTGGAAGACCGCCATGTTCCTCGCGGACCATGGCCCGCGCGCCTTCACCCGCTGGTTCTCGAAGAAGCTGTCCGCCTCGAGGAAGCACTGACGTGGCAGCCGAACTCGAATCGGGCAACTCGCGCTACACCTCCAAGGTGCAGGCGACGACGCGCCAGACGGCCCAGATGCTGGTGCTCAAGCCCGCGCTGATGCGACTGCTGCGGGTCCATGTGCACGGCGCCAGCAACCTCGACACTCTCGACGGCGCCTTCATCGTGTTCGGCAACCACTCCTCGCACCTCGACGCCCCCCTCATCCTCGCGTCGCTACCCAACCGCCTCTCGAAGCGCGTCGCCACCGGCGCGGCCGGCGACTTCTTCTTCGGCAACTGGTTCAAGTCCATGTCGATGGCGTTGTTCATGAACGGCTTCCCGATCGACCGCGGCAAGGGCGGCAAGGGCAAGCGCGGCATGTCCGGGCAACTGCTGTCCGACGGTGTGCCGCTGCTGCTGTTCCCCGAGGGCACGCGTTCCCGCACCGGTGCGATGGGCAAGTACGTCCCGGGCGTCGCGTCGCTGTGCATCTCGCGTGGCGTGCCGGCGCTGCCGGTGGCCCTCGTCGGCGCCTTCGCGGCCTGGCCGTCGAAGCAGAAGCACCTCCCCAAGGGCCGGCCCGAGGTGCACGTCGTGTTCGGACGGCCCATGACGCCGCGACCCGGGGAGATCGCCCACGAATTCAACGAGCGGATGCGCCGCCAGGTGCTGGAGCTCCATGACACGACCGCGCGCGCTTACGGTAAGAAGACGCTTGCGGAGTATGAGCGTAATGTGGCGCTCGAACGCGCACAGGAGACGGAAATCGCGACTCTGGCTGAACATGCCCGGGAGCAGGCCGACAAGCAGGAGGATCCTCAATGATCGAGGGCGTCAAGCAGCAGAAGTGGTGGGGCTGGGGCGAAGAAGGCCATAGCTTCGGCTACAAGGACAAGCCGAAGTTCGCACCCTTCGTGATGAACCGGGTCGGCGTCGACATCGACGAACCCGTCAAGCCCGTCCCGCCCTTCTCCTCCCTCGAGGTGCCGGCCTCCCAGCTCACAGAGTCGCTGCGCACGAGCCTCGTCGCCATCCTGGGCGAGAAGTACGTGCAGACCGACGACGAGACCCGCGTCGTCCACGCGTTCGGCAAGGGGGTGCGTGACCTGGTGCGCGTGCGCCGCGGCCAACTCGGCCGGGTACCCGACGTGGTGCTCTACCCCGGCACCCAGCGTGAGGTCGAACGCCTGGTGGACGCCGTCGTCGACGCCGACGCCGTGCTGATCCCGTTCGGCGGCGGTTCCAACATCGTGGCCGCCCTGGAGGCCGTGCCCGGTGAGTCGCGGCAGGTCGTCTCGGTGAACCTCGGCCGGATGAACAAGGTGCTGGAGATCGACGAGGTCTCGGGCCTCGCGCACATCCAGGCCGGCGTCTTCGGCCCCGACATGGAGGACCAGCTCCAGGCGCGCGGTTGGACGCTGGGGCACCACCCCGATTCGTTCGTGTGGTCCACGCTCGGTGGTTGGATCGCCACCCGCTCGTCGGGCATGCAGTCCGACAAGTACGGTGACATCGCCGACATCACCCGCGGCCTCACCATGGTGATGCCCGGCCAGGTGTTGACGCTGCGCCCCCTCCCGTCCACCTCGTCCGGCCCGTCCGTGCGCGAGATGGTGCTGGGCTCCGAGGGTCGCCTGGGCGTCATCACGTCCGCGTGGGTCAACGTGCACCGCGTGCCGGAGGTGCGCGAGATCCAGGCGTACTTCTACGCCACCTACGCAGACGGCCTCAAGGCCTGCCGCGAGATCGTCGAATCCGACGCGGATGTCATGATGGCCCGCGTCTCGGATGCTCTCGAAACCGAATACATCATGGCCAACGGCAAGAAGGGCAGCAGGGTCTCGTCGCTGGTCAGCAAGGGCATCAAGAAGCTGATGGAGCAGAAGGGCTGGGACCTCAGCCAGATCGCCATGAGCTTCGTGGGCTTCGAGGGCTCGGCCAGCCACGTGCGCTACCTGAAGGGCATCGTCGGAAAGATCGTGCGCAACAACGGCGGCATGGGCGTCGGCAAGGGCCCGGGCGCGCTGTACGACCAGAAGAAGTACGACACCCCCTACCTGCGCGACTTCATGCTGGACCACGGCCTGGTCTGCGACGTCTCCGAGACGACGACCCCGTGGGCCTTCGCGGAGCAGATCCACACCAACGCCACGGACGCCTTCTACCAGGTGATGGACGACTTGGGGCTGCGCGGCGTGGTGTTCTGCCACCTCAGCCACTCGTACCACTCGGGAGCGTGCCAGTACTTCACGTTCGCGATCAACGACGACTCCGAGAGCAATCTCGTGACCTACGACCTGGCCAAGCGCGCCATCCAGCAGGCGTTCATGGACAACCACGGCACGGTCTCGCACCACCACGGCGTCGGTGAGGAGCACAGCCCCTGGATGGAGCAGGACATCTCCCCCGCGGGCGTGTTCATCCAGAGCAAGCTGTTCGACGGCGTGGATCCGGGCCGCAACTTCAACCCGGGCAAGATCGTCCACGAGGGCGCGCCGGGCATTTCGACGAACTCAGCCGACCACGTCGGCTGACGCCCGCCGGAGCCACGTGGCCTACTCGGTGTCGTCCAGCGACCTGAGGAAGGCCTCGGCCTGAGCGCCCAGCTCATCGGCCGACGGCACGTCCTCGGGCTCCGTCTGGTGGCCCAGCGCCCGCACGACCCGGTCGTGTTGCTCCTCGAGCGACTCCACCAGTTCACGCAGGTCGTCGTCCGCGGCCATGCCCTCACCCAGCCGGGCGGCCACGTGGACGGCCTTCGTCTCCAGCGTCGACGTCGGCAGGTTCAGCTGGGCGTGCGCTCCCAGCGAGTCGAGCAGCGCGACGGCGGCCGCGGGGAAGTCTGTCTCCGCCAGGTACGGCGGGATGTGGGCGGCCAGGCCCACCGACGCCACGTCGGCCTCACCGAGCCGGACGTTCAGCAGTGCCGGCAGTGAGGCGCCCATGCGCATGGTGCCGAAGATGGGCTGGTGGCCGGGGATCAGGTCCGGGCTCGTGGCGAAGCGCGACAGCGACACGGGGCGCGTGTGCGGCACCGCCATGGGCACTCCCTGGAGCGTGATCACCTGCGCCACGTCGAAGGTGTCGGCGAGGTGGACGACGGCGGCGGCCATCCGCTCCCACTGGTACGACGGCTCCGGGCCGTTCAACAGCAGGAACGGGGCACCGTCGGTGTCCAGCACATGGTGGAGGGTGATCTCGGGGCGCTCGTAGTCCGTGAAGTGGTCGCGCTCGAACGTGATGGGCGGCCGACGGCTGGCGTAGTCCAGCAGCTGGTCCGCGTCGAAGCGCGCCAGCACGTGGTTGGGCAACGTCTCCAGCAGGTGCTCGTCCACGAGTCGCTGCACGTGTCCGGCGTCCACGAAGGCGCCGAGCGTCACCACCATCGCCTTGGCGTGGATGGCGCGTGGGTCGACGTGCGACTCGAACTGGTACAGGGCTGCTGGGTCCAACATGAATACATCCTCCTCACACAGTCAAACACCGATACTGCCCTGGGTATTCCCAGGCGCGTCCGCGCGTGGTTCACCTACAATCGGGGCCATGCTGTCCGTCCTGTCGCCGGCGAAGTCGCTGGATTTCGAAAGCCCGCTGCCCACGAAGAAGCACTCCGAGCCGCGCCTCATCGGGCAGTCGGACGGGTTGATCGAGATCATGCGCACCAAATCCCCGGCGGACATCTCGCAGCTGATGCACATCTCCGACGACCTGGCCCACCTCAACGCCACGCGGTACCAGGACTTCACCAGCGAACACACCGCGAAGAACGCCCGGCCCGCCATCCTCGCCTTCAACGGCGATGTCTACCAGGGCCTCCAGGCGCACACGTTCGACGCCCGCGACTTCACCGAGGCGCAGAAGTCGCTGCGCATCCTGTCCGGCCTCTACGGGCTGCTGCGCCCGCTGGACCTCATCCAGCCGCACCGCCTCGAGATGGGCACCCGGCTCGCCTCCGCGCGGGGGCAGTCGCTGTACGACTGGTGGGGCACCCAGGTCACAGACCTCCTGCACCGCGACCTGGACGCCTCCCCCGGTGCCGACGTCCTCATCAACCTGGCCAGCACCGAGTACTTCAAGGTGCTCGACGGCGAACGCCTGGGCGCCAGGATCATCTCGCCGCGCTTCGAGGACCGCGACAAGGACGGCGAGCCACGCATCGTCAGCTTCTACGCCAAGCGGGCCCGCGGCACGATGGCCGCGTGGCTGGTGAAGGAGCGGGTGCGCACGCCCTCCAAGCTGCTGGATTTCAACCGCGACGGCTACGAGTACGACGAGGCCCGCTCGACGAAGGACCAGCCGGTCTTCGTGCGTTGAGTCCGCCCCACGCCCAGCGTCAGGGCATCGAGGCGAACAGGGAGATGAAGAACAGGATGTACAGCACCCAGAACACGACGCCCAGACCCATCAGCACGATCCAGATGATGCTGAACACCTTGCCAAGCATGTACCCGGTCTTGAGGTTGCCGTCCCACGGGAACGGCGCACCGGCCTCGATCTCCTTCTTGGCCTGTCCCCCCAGGTACCAGGCGACGAAGGACACGACACCGGTGAAGATGCCCACGATGCCGAGGATGAAGACCATCTGCGTCTGCGGGTGCTCGGGGCGCGCCCAGGGCGGCGCATAGGGCCCAGGCCCTTGCGCGTAGGGCGAGGGTGCATAGTGTCCCGGCTGCACATAAGGAGCGGGTTGGCCATAGGGAGCGGGTTGGCCATAGGGCGCCGGCTGCCCGTACGGCTGGGGCTGGGGCTGGACCGGGGGCTGGCCCCACGGTGCGGGCGACGACGCGCCTCGGCTGGGCGCGGGGCCGAATTCCGACGGCGACGAGGGGTCGGCGAAGTCGTCGGGGCGGTAGGGCGGGACGTCACTCACAGGACTCTCCTCCGTCGGGTGCTACCCGAGTCTCCCACGGCCGGGGCGGCCCTGACAGGGCAGGCACATATCTCGGCGCCCCGCCGCGCTGGGCCACTGAGCGGTCCATCCCGCGCGCCCCTATCCGCGCGCGCCCCGAGGCCTATACGCTACGCCCGTATTACTACCCATAGGAGGACGGATGAGCGATCCATCTGTCATGCGGCCAGCGGCGCCGACGACCCACCGTCGCGAGATGTTCAGCTCGCGCAACGTGTTCATCCTGGCGGCCATCGGCTCCGCCGTCGGTCTCGGCAACATCTGGCGATTCCCCTACGTGTCGTACACCAACGGTGGCGGCGCCTTCCTCATCCCGTACCTCATCGCGCTGTTGACCGCCGGCATCCCGTTGCTGTTCCTCGACTACGCCCTCGGCCACCGCTACCGCGCCTCTCCCCCGCTGGCGCTGCGCCGGGCCGGCAAGAAGTGGAGCGAGATGTTCGGTTGGTGGCAGGTGCTGGTCTGCTTCGTCATCGCCGTCTACTACGCCGCGATCCTCGCGTGGGCCGCGATGTACTTCATCTTCAGCTTCACCGAGGCCTGGGGTGACGACCCGGAGGGGTTCCTCTTCGGCGAGTTCCTCCAGGTGGCCGAGACCCCGCACATCGGGTTCGACTTCGTCCCGCAGGTGGCCATCCCCATGCTGCTGGTGTGGGTCCTGACGCTCGTGGTGATCGGCCTCGGCGTCAAGCGGGGTATCGCGAGGGCCAACCTGGTGATGATCCCGCTGCTGCTCGTGATGTTCCTCGTCCTGGTGATCCAGGCGCTCACCCTGCCGGGCGCGATGGACGGTCTCAACGCCTTCTTCACCCCGGACTGGGCCGCGCTGGCGAACCCCGGCGTGTGGGCGGCGGCGTACGGTCAGATCTTCTTCTCGCTGTCGGTGGGCTTCGGCATCATGATCACCTATTCGTCCTACCTGCGTCGCCGCACCAACCTGACCGGCTCCGGCCTGGTGGTGGGCTTCGCGAACTCCGGCTTCGAGCTGCTCGCCGGCATCGGCGTCTTCGCGGTGCTGGGCTTCATGGCGCAGTCCTCGGGCAGCGAGGTGGGTGACGTGGCCTCCGGAGGCATCGGGCTGGCGTTCATCGCGTTCCCCAGCATCGTGTCCTCCAGCTCCATCGGCCCGCTGCTGGGCGCCCTGTTCTTCGCGTCGCTGGTGTTCGCCGGCTTCACATCGATGATCTCCATCGTGGAGGTCTGCACCGCCGCCCTGCAGGACAAGCTGGGCCTTGGCCGCGTGCAGGCCACGCTCGCCGTCGGCCTGCCGATGGCCGCGGCGTCCATGCTGCTGCTGTCCACCACCACCGGCCTGTTCTTCCTGGACATCACGGATGAGTTCATCAACAAGTTCGGCATCCTGCTCGGCGCGTTCGCCATGGTGATCGTGGTGGCCTGGGTGCTGCGGAAGATCCCGCTGCTGCAGAGCCACCTCTATCGCGTCTCCAGCGTGCGCTTCGGCAAGGTGTGGATGGTGCTCGTCGCCGTCGTCGTGCCGGTCGTGCTGGGCTACATCCTGGTGACCGAGGTCATCAAGCACGTCACCACGCCCTACGGGGACTACCCGCTGGGGATGCTGGGCATCTTCGGCTGGGGCATGGTCGCGTCGCTCATCGTCGGAGCCGCCATCCTGGCCCTCACGCCGTGGAGACGCGGCACCGTGGAATCCATCGACGAGAACGCGCTCGACGCCAAGTATGAGGAGATCATGAAGAAATGACACCCATCGCCATCACCATGATGATCATCGCCATGCTCACCCTCTGGGGCGGGCTGGCAGCAGCAGTGGTGCATCTCGTGCGCACCCCCGAGGTCGTCGTCGACGAAGGCGACCACTGACCCAGCCAGACGACGACGGCGCGGCCACCATCGGTGGCCGCGCCGTCGTCGCGTATCAGGCGGTCAGTAGCCGGATGAAGCGGCCAGACCGATGATGAAGATGAACCACACGATCGTGAGGACGACGCCGATGATGGTCAGGATGGAGATGACCTTGCCGAGCAGGTAGCCGGTCTTCAGGTTGCCGTCGAAGGCGTAGGGCGCGCCGGCCTGGATCTCCTTCTTGGCCTTGCCGCCCATGTACCAGGCGATGAAGGCGCAGACCTGCACGAAGATGCCGACGATGCCGAGGATGAACACGGTCTGGCTCTGCGGGTGCTCGGCGGGGGGGCCGTAACCCGGCTGCCCGTAGGGGGTGGGCTGGCCGTACGGCTGCTGCTGGCCATAGGCCGGCTGGCCGTAGGGCTGCTGCTGGCCGTAGGGCTGTTGCGGCTGGCCATAGGGCTGCTGACCGTAGCCCGCTGCGGGCGGGGTCTGGCCGTAGTCAGGCGACTGACCGTAGAGAGGGCTCTGCTGAGGATCCGGCTGGCCCTGCGGGGCCCCGTACTCCGGCTGGGACATGGCTGTTCCTTTCGTGGCGAATGCACCGCAATTGTCGGGCATGAGGAGGCCATCGCGTGGGAGATTGTCCACAAGGGCTGCCGAAGGTCACAGCAACCGCTCACACGCTGGCCATGATCCCCAGCATGATCAGCGCTGCGAACAGCATCATGAACACGGAATAGATGATGCCCAGCACCCAGCCGACCTGCCCGCCGGCACCCCACTGGTAGGGCGCGCCGAGGGCGATCTCCTTCTTCGCCTTGCTGCCCATGTACCAGGCGAATGGTGCGGTGACCACCACGAACACACTGAGGACGCCCAGGACCAGCACGGCAACCGACGAGGGGTGCTCCGGCTTTGCCAACTGGTAGCCGTAGTACGGCTGGGGCACCTGCATCGGCTGCTGGTAGGGCACCGGGTAGCCATACGGTGGCTGCTGCGGCGTGGGCGGCGCCACCGGGGCGGGCGACACCGCCGGGGGCAGGTACGTGGGGACGGGCTGGGCCGGCGGAGGCGTCTGCGCGGTGAACGGATCGTCGAGGTAGGGGTCGTAGCTGGGCCCGCCGAATTCCGGCCCCCTCGGCGTACCGTACGGCTGCGGCTGCGGCTCCGACGGCGGGTACTGGTCGTTCGACACCCTGACCTCCTAGTCTCGGGCCCAGTCTAGGCCGACGGGGGCCGACGCCCGCGCCGACGACAGCGGCCGGGCGTACGGAACCCCCGGGTGGGCAACCGGTGTCCACCCGGGGGTTTCCGTTCACGTCAGCCGGCGCGCTCCTGCAGCACCGCCTTGGCGGCCGCGAACCGGGCGATCGGTACGCGGAACGGCGAACAGCTCACGTAGTCGAGCCCGGCGCCGTGGAAGAACGTCACGGAATCCGGATCGCCCCCGTGCTCGCCGCAGACGCCCGTCTTGAGCTTGGGCTTGGTCTGCCGACCCTTGGCCACACCCATCTCCACCAGGGCGCCCACGCCGTCCACGTCGATGGTCTCGAACGGGTTGCGCTCCAGCACGTGGTCCATCACGTAGTTGGTGAGGAAGCCGTTCTCCGCGTCGTCGCGCGAGATGCCGATGGTGGTCTGGGTGAGGTCGTTGGTGCCGAAGGAGAAGAAGTCGGCGAACTCGGCGATCTTGTCGGCCACGAGCGCCGCGCGCGGCAGCTCGATCATGGTGCCGATGGTGTAGTCGAGTTGCTGACCCGCCTTCGCCAGTTCGTCGTCAACCGCCGCCACGACGATGGCCCGCTGCGCCTCGAGCTCCTGCGTGAGCGCCACCAACGGGATCATGATCTCCACGCCGACTGTCTCGCCCTCGCGCTCCTTGACCGCCAGGGCGGCGCGGATGATGGCACGGGCCTGCATGTCCGGGATCTCCGGGTACAGCATGGCCAGACGGACGCCGCGGGTGCCGAGCATCGGGTTGAGCTCGTGCAGGCGCTTGACCTGGGTCAGCGTCTCCCGCGCCTCGGTGAGCTGCTGGCCGTCGCCGTTG
Organism: Tessaracoccus sp. ZS01; assembly: GCF_022342445.1. Lineage (NCBI taxonomy): Bacteria > Bacillati > Actinomycetota > Actinomycetes > Propionibacteriales > Propionibacteriaceae > Tessaracoccus > Tessaracoccus sp. ZS01. The sequence goes on from NZ_PQFE01000006.1 coordinate 59,462, forward strand.
GTCAGTTCCAGCCGCTGCACCAGCAGCGACTGCTCCACCAGGTTGGGCAGGAACTCGTGCAGCGGCGGGTCCAGCAGCCGAACGGTGACGGGGAGGCCCTTCATGGCGGTGAAGATGCCCTCGAAGTCCTGCTGCTGCATGGGCAGGATCTCCTCGAGCGCGGCTGCGCGCTGCTCGGGGCTCTCGGCGAGGATCATCTTGCGGACAGCGGGCAGGCGGTCCTGGGCCATGAACATGTGCTCGGTGCGGCACAGCCCGATGCCCTCGGCGCCCAGCTCGCGGGCCTTGGTGGCGTCCTCGAAGTTGTCGGCGTTGGCGCGTACGCCCAGGCGGCGCACGTCGTCGGCCCACTGCACGACCTTGAGGAAATCCTCGTTGATCTGCGGCGGGATGAGATCGAGCTTCTCGCCGTAGACCTTGCCCTGGGAACCGTCGAGCGTGATGACGTCGCCCTCATGGATGACGCGGTCGCCGATGGTCAGGGTCTTGGCCACCGTGTCGATCTTGATGCCGTGCGCGCCGGCCACGCAGGGCTTGCCCATTCCGCGCGCCACGACGGCGGCGTGCGAGGTCATGCCGCCGTGGGCGGTGAGGATGCCCTGGGCGACGATGACGCCGTGGATGTCGTCGGGGGTGGTCTCGTAGCGCACCAGGACGACTGCCTCGCCCTTGCCGCCGAGATCCGCCGCGGTGTCCGCGTCGAACACCACGCCACCGACGGCAGCACCCGGCGAAGCCGGCAGGCCGGTGGCGATCGCGTCATTGCCGTGGTCCGGTGGGATCGCCGGGTGGAGCAGCTGGTCGAGCTGGCCCGGTTCGATGCGCATCAGCGCGTCCTCCTGCGAGATGACACCCTCGTCGACCAGGTCCGAGGCGATCTTCAGCGCGGCGGCCGCGGTGCGCTTGCCGTTGCGCGTCTGCAGCATGTAGAGCTTGCCGTCCTCGATGGTGAACTCCATGTCCTGCATGTCGCGGTAGTGCAGTTCCATGTCCTTCATCGTCTTGACGAGCTGCGCGTACGCCTCGGGGAGCACCTCCTCCATCTCATGGAGCTGGCGCGGGGTGCGGATGCCGGCGACGACGTCCTCGCCCTGGGCGTTGACGAGGAACTCACCGTAGAGCGCGTTCTCGCCGGTGGACGGGTTGCGGGTGAAGCAGACGCCGGTGGCGGAGGTGTCGCCGCGGTTGCCGAACACCATCTGCTGGATGTTGACGGCGGTGCCGAGCGAAGCGGAGATGTTGTGGGCGCGGCGGTACACCTCGGCGCGGGGGTTGCCCCAGGAGCGGAAGACGGCGTTGACGGCGCGGTTGAGCTGCTCGTGGGGGTCCGAGGACCATTCCCCGCCGAGGTACTCGTTGGAGATCTCCTTGTAGGTGGCCACCAGCTCCTTGAGGTCGTCGGCGGTGAGATCCGTGTCCTGCTCGACGCCGCGCTCGTGCTTCAGCGCGCTGAGCGCGTCCTCGAAGAGGTGGCCCGGGACGCCCTCGACGACTTCGCCGTACATCTGGATGAAGCGTCGGTAGGAATCCCACGCGAAGCGCTCGTTGCCGGATTCCTCCGCGAGCGCCTTGACGGATTCGTCGGAGATGCCGAGGTTGAGGACGGTGTCCATCATGCCGGGCATGGAGTGGACGGCGCCGGAACGCACGGAGAGGAGGAGGGGCTTCTCGGCGGCACCCAGCACACGGCCGGTGCGCTGCTCGAGGCGCTTCAGCGCCGCGGCGATGCCGTCGGCCAGGCCTTCTGGCCACTTTCCACCGTTGTTCATCGTCTGAACGCAGGCCGTGGTGGTGACGGTGAACAGGTCCGGGACGGGAAGGCCGACCTTCGCCATCTCGGCGACGTTGGCGCCCTTACCGCCGAGGAGGCTGCGCATCGTGGCGTCACCCTCGGACAGGTCGTAGATGTAGCGATCCTCGCTCATGTGGGGATATCTCCTTTGACAAACCCTGGGGAACCGCCTTTGGCTCCCCGCTGCCCCAAGACTAGTCCTGACAAGCCCGGCGAAGGGGGCGGGGTGGGAGAATCCCAGCCGACCCCACCTTCGTCAGGCTGCGGAGCGGGCACCCCACGCCCGCGGAGCGTGGATCACTTGGGAGGAGGCGCCCAGGCGCCGCCCGGCCGCACGATCCCGGGGGGACGACGGAGGCGTTGGCCCACCTTGCGGGCCCGGTCATCGACCACGTCGATGATGCGCGAGGCGGCCTCTTCGATGGCGACGCCGGTGGTGTCGATGATGGGGCAGCCGAGCTTGCGCTGGGTGCGGCCGATCTCATCGAGCTCGTCGTAGATCTTGACCAGGTCGGCGTACCCGTCCTTGGTGCCGAAGCCACCCATGCCGCGCACCCGCTGGCCACGGATCTGATTGAGCCGCTCCGCGTCCATCGTGAGCCCGATGATGCGCCAGCGGTCCAGATCCCACAGCTCCTTCGGCGGTTCGATGCCCGGCACCAGGGGCACGTTGACCGCCTTGTAGCCCAGGTAGCCGAGGTAGATCGACAGCGGGGTCTTGCCTGAGCGGGACGGGCCCACCAGGCAGATGTCGCACTCCTTGAGCGCCTCCGGGAGCGACCCGTCGTCGTGGCGGACGGCGAAGTCGATGGCGGCCATCCGCACGAAGTACTCCGCCTCGACGCCGAGGGGGCGCATGGGGACCTGGTCGGCCTCGATGCCGCTGATGCGTTCCAGCGCACCCATCGCCTGCGTCATCAGATCGGCGAACGGCACCTCAATGTCGTTGCAGAACGATTTGACCAACTCGGCCTGTTCCTCGCTGACGAGCGTGAAGAACACCGCGACGGGCGCCCGCTCCGTGCTCTCCTTGATGGTCTCCAGCGCGGTGAGCAACGACGCGGTGGTGCCCACCTTGCGGTGCCGGACCAGGCTGAATTGCCGCGTCGGGAACTGGGTGATGGCGGCCCGCGCGATGCGGGCTGCGGTCTCGCCTGTGGAGTCGGCGATGATGTGGATCTCCAGCGGCTCTGCTGACATGACAGTCACCTTACGGGGCCGCCCCTCAGCCAGCACCGAACATCACGATGTTGTTGAACAACCAGTCGTTGCTCTGGCTGAAGGTGTAGCCGCCGCCCGGTCTTGCCGTGGCCACCGGGCAACGGATGACCCCCGGCCGAGTCAGCCATGACGAATTGGCACTGCCCTCTTCCCTCCTGCGATCGCAGAGCTAGGCTTGGATACCAGGGCACCACGGAAGTTGCCCGCAGTACCCAGGAGGTGCACACAGATGGATGCAGTTGTGGAGGAGACGGCGGAAACCAAGAGCGTGAAGGTGACCCACAAGGTCGCCAAACCGCTCGAGAAGGTGTGGGCGGCGCTCATGCAACCCAACGGCCAGGAGCCGTTGCTGGGCAAGGGTGGTCAACTGGGATCGAAGGGGGTCGACTGGGCGTCCACCGACGGCCCACACGGCGTCACCCGGAGCTTCCACCCCATGGAACAGATCCGGTTCTCCTGGCATGAAGCCGAAGGCGCTCCCCGCAGCCTCGTCGACCTGCAGATGAAACCCGTCGACGGCGGCACCGAGCTTCACCTGACCCACGAACTCATCGAAGATGGCTACGCCCCTGAGTCGTTGACCGAGCGCTGGGAGACCGCGCTCCGGAAACTCGACGACCAGGCCTGACGCAATTGCGGCGGCGGGGTGGGCCGGAGGGCCCACCCCGCCGTCGCGACGGCCGCGTGGAACACGGTGTTGGCTCACCGATAGACCGCGACGCTGTCGTCGTCGCCCACCACCAACCGCCCTCCGTACACGGTGGCATACCCGTGCAACGTCCGCTCCCACCTGACCTCGCCGGTGTCGGGGTCGATGCCCAACGCTTTCGGTTGTGTGGTCTCGCCCGTCTGCGGATCCGTCGGTGCGATCAGCACGACGAGCTGCCCCTCCCCCACGTACACGGCCGCTTCACCGGCGCGCGCCTCGATGGGGGTGCGCATCACCTCGCGTCCGGTGGTGGCGTCGAAGCGCAGCACCGCCATGGCTGCGGAACCGTAGGCTCCCTCGAGGGCGATGAGGTCGTCGCCCCACAGCGCTCCGGGCGCAGCACCCTGCGGATCCCCCCACAGCTGGTTTGCCAGCGGTGTCACCCACCGCACTTTTCCGGTGCGCGGATCGAGCCGTTGCAGCTCCCCCTTGCCGCTCAGGGGCAGGAGGTAGAGGAGCCCGTCGTTGACCACGGTCCCCCAGTTGCCCACCTCGGAGCGCCACACCTCCTCCCCCGATGCGGGCTCGATGGCACGGACCGCGCCGAACTCGTTGATGACCGTCACGCCGTCCACCACGTGCATCGACGGCCGCGTAGGCTGCCAGTCGGGCTGCGCGCCGTCGGACATCCGGAACACGTAGCGGTAGGCGGCGAACTCAGACGCGGCCGAGTCCGGCGCGAGGTACGCGAATCCGTCAGACTCCAGGACCTGCCTCGCAAAGCCTCCAGACCATCCACCCCCGGCGTCGACGTCGACATCGACGTCCCACAGTGGGTGCACCAGATCGCCGGGGTCGTAGGCCATCAATCTGGCCGTGCCAGGACCGTGGGGGTCCTCGTCGTTCTGGCGTACCGCCAGGAACAACGTGCCGTTGTTGCTTGAAGAAACCCAGCTGTACCCGCCAGGCGACTCGAAGACGTTCCCGGCCGAGTCCGTGTACTCCGTGGAATCGAACACCGGCATCTCCAGCCGGTGCATCTCCCGGCCGGTCTCGCGGTCCAGTAACGCCATCGCCCCTTTGAGGGGCACGCCGACCCACGGGGTCCCCGGCAGATCAGTGAGGTGCGACTCGCCGAAGCCCCACACGCCCTGCACGGAGGTCCGCCACAGCTCTTCGCCCGAACCAGCGGCCAGCAGGGCCACCTGAGGCAGCGACGGGTCGCCGCCTCCGACAGAGACCAGGAGGCGGTCGCCGCCGACTGGCTCGAAACCCCCGTACGCCCTCCCGTCGTCGCCCCATCGCCACGCCTCGATGGGCCCCTCCTGGAGGCCGAGGACCTGCGGCACGGGGGGCGGCGACGACCTGAGCAGGAGCACCAGCCCTAGCCCCAGCGCCACGGCCACGGCCACCGCCACGACGGCAGTGCGGCCCCTGGACCATGGCCCGCCGAGTCGCCCGGTGGAGTCTGGTGCCGGCGGCGCGTCCAGGTCCAGCACGTCTTCGGTCATGCGGACAGCCTAGGGTCGCCGGACGCCGGCCGCGTCAGCCACCCTGCAACGCGTGCGGCGCCCCAGATGCCAGCGACGTTGAGCGATCTAACCCAACCCCCGCCGACTTCGGTCACTACCGGACGTAGTATTAGGGGACGGCACATTGCGTCGCGGGCCAGTTTCAAGGAAGAAGACGGTCATTATGGCAACCATGCTCTCCAGCAGAGGGATGAGGCGCGCCCGCTGGGCTGCGCTGGCAATCGCAGGACTCACTGCACTCGGAATCACCGGCTGTGCGGGCGACGGCGCCCCGCCCGGCGAGACCCACGTCGGAGGTGAGGCCAACCTGCAGCTGCCGGATCTCGGCAGCGTCGATTTCCTCGGCATCCCCGGTTCCGCGCTCCTCGGGCTCGGCCTCATCGTGTGCGCGCTGGGTCTCGGTTTCGGCCTGATGACCTACACGCAACTCAAGCGCATGCCCGCCCATTCGGCGATGCGCGAGATCTCGGAACTCATCTACACCACCTGCAAGGCCTACCTGAAGCAGCAGGGCAAGTTCCTGCTGGTGCTGTGGGCGTTCATCGCCGCGATCATCATCTTCTATTACCTGTTCCTCGTCGGCTTCGGCGTCGGGAAGACCGCCATCGTGATCGCGTTCTCGCTGATCGGCATGGCCGGCTCCTACGGCGTCGCCTGGTACGGCATCCGCGTCAACACGCTGGCGAACTCGCGCACCGCGCACGCAGCGCTCGGCGGCAAGCCCTATCCCTGCCACGACATCCCGCTGCGCTCCGGCATGAGCATCGGCATGGTGCTGATCTCGGTCGAACTCGCGATGATGCTCATCATCATGGTGTTCCTGCCCGGCGAGATCGCCGGCGCCTGCTTCATCGGCTTCGCCATCGGCGAGTCCCTCGGCGCGTCCGCCCTCCGCATCGCGGGCGGCATCTTCACCAAGATCGCCGACATCGGCGCCGACCTCATGAAGATCGTCTTCAAGATCAAGGAAGACGACGCCCGCAACCCCGGCGTCATCGCCGACTGCACCGGTGACAACGCCGGCGACTCCGTCGGCCCCTCGGCAGACGGCTTCGAGACCTACGGCGTCACAGGCGTCGCGCTGATCACCTTCATCCTCATCGGCGTACCGGAAGTCAGCATGCAGGTGACCCTCCTCGTGTGGCTGTTCGTCATCCGCGCCGCCATGGTGGTCGCCTCCGGTATCTCCTACTTCGCCAACCGCGCCTGGGCGAAGGCCCGCTACGCCAACGCCGACGACATGGACTTCGAGGCACCCCTGACCTCGCTGGTCTGGATCACCTCGGTTGTCTGCATCGCCACCACATTCCTCACCTCGATCCTGCTCATCGGCAACCTCGAGGGTGGCCTCTGGTGGAAGCTGTCGTTGATCGTCAGCTGCGGCACGCTGGCCGGCGCCCTCATCCCCGAACTGGTCAAGGTCTTCACCTCCACCAGCGCCCGCCACACCCAGGAAGTGGTCATCTCCTCCAACAAGGGCGGCCCCTCGCTGGGCATCCTCTCCGGCCTCGTCTCGGGCAACTTCTCCGCCTACTGGCTGGGGATGGCGATCGCGGCCCTGATGGCCGTCGCCTACGGCATCTCCACCCTCGGCCTGAGCGACATGATGCTGGCCCCGGCCGTCTTCGCCTTTGGCCTGGTCGCCTTCGGTTTCCTGGGCATGGGCCCCGTCACCATCGCGGTGGACTCCTACGGCCCGGTGACCGACAACGCGCAGTCCGTCTTCGAGCTGTCGACGGTGGAACATGACCCGAGCGCGGCCGACGAGTTGGCCACCGAGTTCGGCCATGAGCCCGACTTCGAGCGCGCCAAGTACTTCCTCGAGGCCAACGACGGCGCGGGCAACACGTTCAAGGCGACGGCGAAGCCCGTGCTGATCGGCACCGCGGTCGTCGGCGCCACCACCATGATCTTCTCGATCATGATGGGCCTCACCGACGGTCTGGAGAACGCGGAGGCCGTCGCGAACCTGTCGCTGCTGCACGCCCCGTTCCTGCTCGGCCTGCTCGTCGGCGGCGCCGTCATCTATTGGTTCACCGGCGCCTCCATCCAGGCCGTGACGACCGGCGCCTACCGGGCCGTCGAGTTCATCGGCGCCAACATCAAGCTCGACGGGGTGACCCGGGCGAGCGAGGAGGACTCGGCCAAGGTCGTCCAGATCTGCACCCAGTACGCCCAGAAGGGCATGTTCAACATCTTCCTCGGCGTCTTCTTCTCCACGCTCGCGTTCGCCTTCGTGGAGCCATTCTTCTTCATCGGCTACCTGATCGCCATGGCCCTGTTCGGCCTGTACCAGGCCATCTTCATGGCCAATGCGGGCGGTGCCTGGGACAACGCGAAGAAGATCGTCGAAGTGGATCTCGACGCCAAGGGCACAGCCCTGCACGACGCCACCATCATCGGCGACACCGTCGGCGATCCCTACAAGGACACCTCGTCGGTGGCGCTGAACCCGGTGATCAAGTTCACCACCCTGTTCGGTCTCCTCGCGGTCGAACTCGCGGTCTCCCTGAACGCTCAGGGCGGCCAGGTGCTGACCTGGGTGCTGGCCGCGGCGTTCTTCTTCGCGTCGCTGTTCTTCGTCCACCGCTCCTTCTACGGCATGCGCATCAACGAGAACATGTCGGAGATGGAGATCGATCGGACAACCGAGGCTGTCGCGATCGACGCCTGACCCCCATTCCGAGTCGGAACCGCTCGGCACAAGGCCCGGATCTCCCTCCCCCAGGGAGATCCGGGCCTCGCGTGTTTGTCGGCCAGCCGGCTTGGGCGCCCCGCTCAGCCCTGGAAGGGCCGCACCTCGACGGTGGGGTTGCAGCCGGTGGCCACCGCCCGTTTCGCCCAGTCGAGCGCGGCCGCGTCGTCCTCGACGTCGATGACCCAGAACCCGTTGACCTGGTCCGGGTACTGCAGCACCGGGCCCTCGACGACGACACCCTCGGACGTGACGTACCGGGCGTCCGACGGTGGGGTGAGCCCGCCGGCGAACACCCACGCGCCGGCGTCCATCATCTCCCGGTTGAGGGCGTCGACCGCGGCGAAGATCTCGCTCTGATCGGCATCCTCCGCGAACGGCTTCCCGTCGTGGATGACTGATAGCAGGAACTGGGGCATGGCTACTCCTCGTGTGCTCCGGTGCCGGTTCGTGCCCCCAGCCTCACCGTCAGCACGCCCCACGTCAAGGGTCGATCACGACGCGCCGGGCGCGTCGTTCGTAGACTGGGGGCAGCGACTCCCAGCCGCAGATGTCAGGAGTGACCATGTCCACAGACCGCACCGCCCGCGCGTTGGCCTTGGCGCCAGCCGAGCTCTTCATCGACGGCGTGTGGCGCCCTTCATCCTCCGGCGAGACCTTCGCTGTGCACAACCCCGCCACCGGCGAGGTGCTCACCCAGGTCGCCTCCGCCACGCCGGACGACGGCATGGCCGCGCTGGCGGCTGCCGACGGCGCCGCATCGGGCTGGGCGCGTACCCCGGCGAGGGAGCGCTCTGAGCTGCTGCGTCGCGCCTACGACCTGCTGATGGAGCGCGCCGACGACTTCGCCGCGCTGATGACCATCGAGATGGGCAAGCCGCTGGCCGAGGCCAGGGGCGAGGTGACCTACGGCGGGGAGTTCCTCCGGTGGTTCGCCGAGGAGGCCGTCCGGATCAACGGCCGCTACTCCCCCTCGCCGGAGGGCACCCTGCGCATGCTGACGGTGCGCCGCCCCGTGGGTACCGCCCTGTTCATCACGCCGTGGAACTTCCCGCTCGCGATGGCCACCCGCAAGATCGCCCCGGCGTTGGCGGCCGGGTGCACCACCATCCTGAAGCCCGCCGCCCTGACGCCGCTCACCTCGCTGGCCTTCGTGCGCCTCCTGGAGGAGGTGGGCGTGCCCCAGGGCGTGGTGAACGTCATCCCGACGGAGGACGCGCAGCCCGTGACCGGCCCCATCATCCGCGACCGTCGCCTGCGGAAGCTGTCGTTCACCGGCTCCACCGCCGTCGGTATGGCGCTGCTCGAGGAGTGCGCCGGCAACGTGGTGCGCACGTCGATGGAGTTGGGCGGCTGCGCGCCGTTCATCGTGTTCGACGACGCGGACCTCGGCAAGGCCGTGGAGTCGGCCTACCAGACGAAGATGCGCAACATGGGCGAGGCCTGCAACGCGGCCAACACCTTCTACGTCCAGGCCGGGGTCGCCGACGAGTTCGCCGAGCGGCTGGCGGCGCGTCTGGCCGCGCTCACCGTCGGCGACGGCCTCGAGGAGGGCACCCAGGTGGGTCCCCTGATCTCCGACGGCGCACGCAAGGGCGTCGGAGACCTGGTTGACGAGGCGGTGCGGCAGGGCGCGAAGGTGCTGACCGGCGGGGGGCCTGTCGACGGACCGGGGTACTTCTACGCCCCCACCGTGCTCACAGGTGTCACCGCCGACGCGGCCATCGCGTCGTCCGAGATCTTCGGCCCAGTGGCCCCCGTGACGACGTTCGAGACCGAGGACGAGGTGGTCGAGCGGGTCAACGCCTCCCCCGTCGGGCTCTCCGCCTACCTGCACACCGGCGACCTGGCCAGGGTCTGGCGGATGACCGAGCGCCTGGAGACGGGCATGCTCGGCGTCAACGGCGGCACCATCTCGAATGCTGCCGCGCCGTTCGGTGGCGTCAAGCACTCCGGGATGGGGCGCGAGGGCGGCCCTGAGGGCATCGAGGCGTACCTGGAGACGATGTACGTCGGCTTCGCCGACCCGTTCGCCTGACCCGGCCCGGCCGCTCCCCCGGCGGCGCGGACCGGGTTCAGCCGTCAGAGGCCCTGGGCCAGGCGGTAGTAGGCCTGGTTCCAGCGGACCAGCTGCTGGAACTCCGGCAGCGTCGTGGCGTCGTCGATCACCAGGAGCTCCACCTGGGCCATGTCCGCGAAGTCGCGGAACGCCTCGATGCCCACGGCCGTCGACATCACGGTGTGGTGCGCGGCGCCGGCGGTGAGCCACGCGGCGGCGCTGGTCCTGAAGTCCGGCTGCGGCTTCCAGACGGCGCGGCCCACCGGCAGCTTGGGCAGCGCGGCGCGGGGCTCGACGTTCTCGACGACGTTGGCGGTCAGGCGGAAGCGGTCGCGCATGTCGCTCAGCGCGACGACCACGGCGGGCCCAGGGTCTGCCGTGAAGACCAGGCGCACCGGGTCCTCCTTGCCGCCGATGCCGAGCGGATGGATCTCCAGGGTGGGCTTCGCGGTGGTCAGCGACGGCGACACCTCCAGCATGTGCGCCCCGAGGATGAGCTCGTCACCCGGGGTCATGTCGTAGGTGTAGTCCTCCATCAGGCTCGCCCCGCCGGGCAGGCCCGCGCCCATGACGTTGGCGATCCGCACCAGGATGGCGGTCTTCCAGTCCCCCTCGGCACCGAAGCCGTAGCCCTCGGCCATGAGGCGCTGCACGGCCAGCCCCGGCAACTGCTTGAGGGAGCCGAGGTCCTCGAAGCTGGTGGTGAAGGCGCCGAAGCCGCCCTCCTCCAGGAAGGAGCGCAGGCCGAGCTCGATCGCCGCGCCGTCGCGGAGCGACTGGTGCCGCTCCCCTCCCTTACGCAGCTCCGGAGCGACCTCGTACAGCTCCTCGTACTCGGCGACGAGAGCGTCGACGGCATCCTCGGACGCCGCGGCGACCGCGTCGGCCAGCTCATTGACGCCCCAGGTGTTCACCTGGACGCCGAAGCGCAGTTCCGCCTCCGTCTTGTCGCCCTCGGTGACGGCGACGAAGCGCATGTTGTCGCCGAAGCGGGCGAGCTTGAGGCTGCGGGAGGCGGCGAGGCCGGCGGCCGCGCGCTGCCAGGTGCCCAGTTCGCGCTGGACCTGCGGGTCCGAGGCGTGCCCGACGATGGTCTTGCGCGGCACCCCGAGCCGGGTCTGGATGTAGCCGAACTCACGGTCGCCGTGCGCGGCCTGGTTGAGGTTCATGAAGTCGAAGTCGATGTCCGCCCAGGGCAGCTCGACGTTGGCCTGGGTGTGGAGGTGGGCCAGCGGCTTCTGCAGCGCATCGAGGCCGGCGATCCACATCTTCGCGGGGCTGAACGTGTGCATCCAGGCGATGAGGCCGATCACCCGGTCGTCGGCGTTGGCTTCGAGAGCGACGCGCTTGATCGCGGCGGAGTCCGTGAGCACAGGCTTCCAGACGATCGAGACCGGAACGTCGCCCGCCTCCTCGAGTACCCGGGCGATCTCCTTGGACTGCTCCGCCACCTGGGCGAGCGTTTCGGGCCCGTACAGGTGCTGGCTTCCGGTGAGGAACCAGACCTCGTAGCCGTCGAGGGAAGTGGTGAGCTTGGGCATGCGGATGGACCTTTCGGTGGCTGAGGGCTGCGTCGGTACGCGGTGGTGGGGTGGGGTGTCAGCGGCGAGCGTCGGTGCTCTGGCCGTAGACGTTCTGGTAGCGGTCGAAGAGGCTGTCGATCGCCTCCTGCGGGATGGGGACGAGCGGTCCGGCCTCGCGCGCGTAGTGCACGGTGCGGGCGACGTCCTCCACCATGATGGCGGCCTTGACGGCGTCCTTCGCGTCCACGCCGATGGTGAAGGGGCCGTGGTTCTGCATGAGCACGGCGCGGCTGCGGTGGCCCCGGAGGGTCTCGACGATGCCGCGGCCGATGGAGTCGTCGCCGATGATCGCGAACGGGCCCACGGGGATGGGGCCGCCGAACTCGTCCGCCATGGCCGTGATGACGCAGGGGATCTCCTCGCCGCGCGCCGCCCAGGCGACGGCGAACGTGGAGTGGGTGTGCACGACGCCGCCGACGTCGGGCATGTTGCGGTACACGTAGGCGTGCGCGGCGGTGTCGCTCGACGGCGAGCGCTCGCTGCCCTCTGAGCCCGGAACCACGTTGCCGTCGAGGTCGCACAGGATCATGTTCTGCGGGGTCAGGTCGTCGTAGCTGACGCCGGACGGCTTGATGACGAACAGGTCCGCCCCGGGCACCCGGCCGGAGACGTTGCCGCCCGTCCAGACGATCAGGTTGTAGCGCACGAGTTCGCCGTGCAGCCGGGCGACATCAGCCCGGACGCTGCTGATGGCGGCTTGGACCTCGGCGGAGAAGGGTGTGCTCACGGGTAACCTCCCAGAGTCGACTGTGACCGGTCACACAAGCGTATCTCCAACAGCGCCGTAGGTCAAGGACCCAGGCGGTCAGCGATCGGGCGGGCGACCGACGCGCGCGGGATCAACACCGGTGCGATGGGTTCCCGTGCGGGCGCCGCGGCATCCGGACCCGCGATGAAGGCTTCAACGGCCCGGCGGCCGAGTTCCTCGAAGTCCTGGCGCACCGTGGTGAGCTGCGGCCAGTAGTACGCCGCGTCGGGGATGTCGTCGAAGCCGACGACGCTGATGTCGCCCGGCACGGTGACGCCCGCCTCGTGCAGCCCGCCGATGAGACCGAGCGCCATCTGGTCGTTGGCGGTGAAGACGCCGGTGGCACCGGATTCGAGCACCGCCGCGGCCGCCTCGTAGCCGGAGCGCGCCGTCCAGTCGCCCAGGTGGAGGACGACGCCGTCGAGGCCCCGGGCCTGCGTCTCGGCGGTGAAGCCGGCGGCCCGAGCCTCGGCCTCCAGCCAACTCGCCGGCCCGGCGAGGTGGGCGATGCTCACGTGCCCGGCATCCGCCAGCGCGTCCACCGCCAGGCGGGCGCCCTCGGCCTGGTCTACGGAGAGCCAGGGCGCGCCGTGACCGGCCGAGTGCAGGGTGAGGACACGAACGCCCGTCGCCAGCGCGTCGATGGTGCGCAGCGTCTGTTCGTGGGGGGCCACGACGACGATGCCCTCCACCCCCTGAGCCACGAGGTGCTCGATGGCGGCGGCCACGGCGGTGTCGTCGTCGGCCTGCGCGAACGCGGCGCTGATCCAGTACCCCGCCACCCGCGCCGACGCCTCGATGGCGGCGACCGAGCGGGACGGGCCGTACAGCAGCGCATCGGAGGCGAGGATCCCGAGCGTGCGGGAGCGGCGCGTGCCCAGGGCCCGGGCGGCGTTGTTCATCCGGTAGCCGAGCTCCTCCATCGCCCGGACGACGCGGGCCTTGGTGGCCTCCGCGACGTCGGGGTTGTTGTTGAGGACCCTCGACACCGTCTGACGCGACACGCCCGCGAGGGTGGCGACGTCGCGTACGCCGACCACCCGCTTGCCCCCGGGAGTCACTTCGCCCAGCCGTGGGTGATCAGTTGAGGCCGATGAGGTCACAGACGAAGATCAGCGTCTCGCCCGGGGCGATGACGCCACCTGCGCCACGCTCGCCGTAGGCGAGGTGCGACGGGATGACCAGCTGACGACGGCCGCCGACCTTCATGCCCTGGATGCCCTTGTCCCAGCCCTGGATGACCTGGCCGATGCCGAGCCGGAACGAGAGCGGCTCGCCGCGGTTCCAGGAGGAGTCGAACTCCTCGCCGGAGCCGAAGGCGACACCCACGTAGTGCACGTGCGCGACGTCGCCGGCCGCGGCCACCGCGCCGTCGCCCTCCACGATGTCCGTGATGTCCAAATCTGCCGGGGGCTCGCCACCGGGGAAGTCGATCTCGGGCTTCTCATTCATGTTTGCCATGATGTCGACCCTACAAGCTCGACGGCCTGCTGCGTAGGCTGCGGCGGTGGACGAACGCCGCGAGGCCCAGGACGACGAGCGCGCCGAGGACCCACCAGAAGTAGGCGCCGCCCACCACCTGCTGGAAGGGCGTCCAGTTGGGGTTCTGCTCGGGCGGGTGCGGGAAGTCCCAGTGGGGTGAGTGGCGGAAGACCCAGAGCCCGGCGGCCCCGGTCAGGGCCGTCAGCCAGGCCGCCCACACCGGGCCGAGCCGCCACGCCCAGGCCGTGACGACGACCAGGGCGGGGGCCACCCAGACGAAGTGGTGGCTCCACGACACCGGGGAGGCCACCAGCGCGTAGAGCCCCAGCACGACGGCGGGGGTCACGTCATCGCCCTGCGCGAAGAGGACACGGACGAGCGCCAGGCAGGCCAGGCCGATCAGGACGCAGGCCACCAACCAGATCCAGGTGGCGGCGTCGCCGCTCAGCGCGCGGTGCACCATGCCGTTGAGGGACTGGTTGGCCGGGTAGGCCGGCTCGCCGATCCGCTCCGAATCCGGCAGCACCCGCGTCCAGTAGGCGATGGAATCGCGCGGCCGCAGAGCGAACCCGATCCCCGTGTACAGCAGCGCGGAACCCACCCCGACGATGAGCGGGCGCCAGTCGCGCCGCATCAGGAACCAGGCGAGGAACACCACCGGCGTCAGCTTCACCGCGAACGCGAGCCCCACCAGCGAGCCCTGCCACCACCTGCCCCTCCCGGCCAGCAGGTCGACCATCACCAGCGCCATCAGGACGGCGTTGATCTGGCCGAACTCGACCGTCTCGGCCAGCGGGTCGAGGTGCAGCGCGAGGCAGCCCAGCGCGACGGTGAGCCACAGCGCGTCGCGTCGGTTGCTGCCCAGTTCGCGCACCACCAGGTACAACACGCCGAGCATGGCCGCCACCGTCAGCGCGGACAGCGTCACCGAGCCCACCCGCCAGGAGACGAACGTGAAGGCGGAGAAGATCGCCGCCGCGATCGGCGGGTAGGTGAACGGGAGGTTCGCACCGATGATCGTGTCCGGCATGCGGCCGTAGAGCTCGCCGCCGTCGCGGAACACCTGGCCGCCGATGCGGTAGACGTCGAAGTCGATGCGGTACGGGATGAAGTCCTCGCCCGGGAAGCCGTAGAGCCAGCTGTAGGTGAGGTAGCCCAGCCACCCCAGCGCCAGTAGGCGCAGCACCCAGGAATGCAGATAGGTGTCGACGGCTCGTAGGACAAGGGTACGGACGTCGGGCATGGAGAGATCCTACGGTGGCACGGCCTGCGGGCCGACTTGGGTAGCCTGTGGTTCGTGAGCATCGAGTGTCGTCCCATCCCGGCCGAGGAGCACCTCGCCTTCATCGAGGCGCGCGGTTCCGCGTCGTTCCTCCAGACCCCGGCGTGGGGGAAGGTGAAGCCGGAGTGGCGCTCCGAGTCCGTCGGGTTCTTCGCCGACGGCGAGCTGACGGGAGTTGGCCTCATCCTCTACCGGCAGCTGCCGAAGGTGAAGCGCTACCTCGCCTACCTCCCCGAGGGGCCCGTTCTCGACTGGGCCCGCCCGGACGTCGACGAGCATGTGGACGCCCTGGTCAGGCACGCGAAGCAGCGCAAGGCGTTCGCGGTGCGGATCGGGCCGTGGCTCACGCACCGGCGCTGGGCGGCGCAGACCATCAAGGACGCCGTCGCAGACGACAACGTCACGCTCCTCTCCCAGCGGGAGCCGGACGAGACCAGCCTGGTGGGTACCCGGGTGCGCAACGCCCTGCTGCATGCCGGCTGGGTCACCGACGAGAAGGGCGAGGGCTTCGCGGCCGGCCAGCCGAAGTTCAACTTCCACCTGCCGCTGCGCCACGGGGACGGCACGCAGAAGAGCGACGACGAGCTGCTGAAGGGCATGAACCAGCAATGGCGCCGCAACATCAAGAAGGCCGGCAAGGAGGGCGTCACCGTCCGCACCGGCACCCGTGCTGACCTGGCGGCGTTCCACCGGATCTACCTCGAGACGGCCCAGCGCGACGGCTTCACCGGCCGCGGCCTCTCCTACTTCGAGGTGATGTGGGACGCGCTCAACGCGGAGGCCCCTGAGCGCATGAAGGTCTACCTGGCAGAGCACGACGGCGACCTCGTCGCCGCCACCACCATGGTCACCGTCGGCGAGCACGCCTGGTACTCCTACGGCGCCTCCACCACCGCCAAGCGTGAGGTGCGCGGCTCCAACGCCGTCCAGTGGCAGATGATCCGCGACGCGAACGCCGCGGGCTGCGCCGTCTATGACATGCGCGGCATCGTCGAGGGCGTGGGCGCGGACCATCCCGAGATCGGCCTGATCCAGTTCAAGGTGGGCACCGGCGGCGAGGCCGTGGCGTACCTGGGCGAATGGGACTACGCCATCAACAAGCCCATCCACTGGGCGTTCAACCAGTACCTCAAGAGGCGATGACATGACGCTGACGCTGAACATCGACGCGCACCGCTGGCGCGCACACCTCGACGGCTTCCAGCGGCAGGTGGGCGGGCTCGTCCCCGTGGCGAAGGGCAACGGCTACGGTTTCGGCCTCGGCACGCTGGCCGCGGAGGCCAAACGGCTGGGCACGCAGACGCTTGCCGTCGGCATCGCCCAGGAGGTCGCAGCCGTGCGGGCGGGCGGCTGGGACGACGACATCGTGGTGCTCAATCCCTGGCGCCCCTTCGACGCGGCGGCCACCGCCCTGCTGAACGACCCGAAGGTCATCACCACCGTCTCGCGCGCCGAGGACCTCCGCGCGCTGACCCAGTCGCATCCGAAGGCCAGGGTCATCGTCGAGATCGAGACCGCGATGCACCGCCACGGGCTGGATCCGCGCCAACTGGCAGCAGACGCGTTCGGCGACCTCTGGTTCGAGGGCTGGGCCGTCCACCTCCCGGCCGACGGCTCGCTCGCGGAGGCGAACCGGCTCGCGCAGGCGGGTCTGGCCACCCGCACCGGCCCCGTGTGGCTGTCGCACCTCAGCGTCGACGACTACCGCACCTTCGCGGCCGGCCTGAGCGTACCCACCTACCTGCGCGTCGGCACCAGGCTCTGGCTCGGCGACAAGCAGGCCTACCGGACCACCGCCACCGTGCTCGACGTCCACCGCATCAAGAAGGGCGAGGTGCTGGGCTACCACGGAGTGCCCGCACCGAAGGACGGGTGGATCGTCATCGTCTCCGGCGGCACCGCCCACGGCGTGGCCATGGCGGCTCCCGTGCCGCAGCGCTCCTTGAAGCAGCGCGGCGTGACTCTCGCGCAGGGCCTGCTGGACGCCGTCGGCCGCACGCTGTCGCCGTATGCGATCGGCGGGAAGAAGCGGAGTTTCGCCGAACCCCCGCACATGCACTCGTCGATGGTCTTCGTGCCCGGCGAGTACCCGCTTACGAAGGTCGGCGACGAGGTGCCGGTCACCACGCGCATGACGACGGCGACCCCTGACGAGATCTTCTGGACCTGAGCGGTTGGCCCGGTCATTTGTGAAGATGGATCATGGCTGACAACAAGCGCAGGATTCTCATCACCGGTGCCACCGGCGGGATCGGGCTGCTCCTCGAGGAGCGCCTCATGCCGGATTACGACGTCGTCTCCCACGGCCGCACCCCCGCCAACGACGAGCAGGCCAAGCGCCTCCGCACGGCGGACCTCGAGAACTACGACGAGGTGCGCGCGCTCATGGACGGGGTCGAGGTGGTCCTCCACCTGGCCGGTCAGGCCTCCCCTGAGGCCGAGTGGGACGAGGTGGTGGGCCCCAACATCATCGGTTTCCGCAACGTCCTGGAGGCGGCCCGCGACGCGGGCGTGCGCCGGTTCGTGTTCGCCTCATCCAACCACGCGATGGGCATGTACGACCGCGACGAGGACTGGCCCGTCTACCCCCACCACCTCCCCCGGCCTGATTCGCTGTACGGCGTGTCCAAGGTCTTCGGCGAGGCGCTGGGCCGGTACTACCACGACAAGTACGGCCTGGAGTTCATCTCGCTGCGCATCGGCTGGTCCACGGAGGACCCGCTGGCGGCAGAGGAGGAACTGCTCCACGCCATGTGGCTGAGCAGTGACGACACCGAGCGGGTGTTCCGGCGCGCCATCGAGGCGGAGAACGTCGGCTACGGCCTCTACTACGCCATCTCGGACAACCCGAACCGCCGCTGGGACCTCACCAACACCATGCTGGAGCTGGGCTACCGGCCGGTGGACTCCGTCGCGGATCTGGAGAAGGAGGACGTGGTGGAGGGTGGCCACGGCACCCCGGACAACTGGCCCGAGGGGAGCTGAGGCTCAGACCGTCGCGGCGGCGGTGGGGCGCTCGAAGCCGGCGAGGTAGTCCTTCTCGTCGGGGAGCACCGGGTCTCGGAGCGGATCGCGGGTGGGCCGCACGATGTCGGCAACCACCTCGGCCAGGATCCACACCTCCACCGCGACGTGCAGGAGGATGGCCGCCCAGTAGAGCATGAACGGCCCGTTCTGGTTGGTGGTCAGCCACCCGCCGAGCCACCCCCAGATGGCGATGTAGTAGGCCACCTGGGTGATGGACAGGGCGATCAGTTCCGGCTTGTACGGGCGTGCCAGCACGAGCGCCAGCAGCAGCCAGAGGGCGGACTGCGGCGGGAACGCGGGGCCCATCAGCAGCGTGGCGAAGACCACCACCGCCACCATCGAGCCCACCCGCGGCCGCTTCCGAGCCACGTACAGGTAGGCGATGAACGCGCCGAGCCCGAGCAGCAACACCACGAAAAGCAGCGGCCCGGACTCCCGCAGCTGCAGGCCGAACATCAGCTCGAGGACGTACCAGAGCGAGCCGTAGCTGGTGCCCTTGTTGATCTCGCCGTGGTAGTACAGGTAGACGCGGTCGAAGTTCTGGAGCAGCAGTGGCAGGTGCACGGCGAAGAACGTGACCAGGGCCGGCGCGATGAACGCGGTGGCCCTGCGCCAGCCTCCCCGCAGGCCCAGGCTGACGAGTACCGCCAGGATCACGCCGATCGGCATCGTGCCGGCTGAGGCGGCCAGGCCGAGCACGATGCCCGCCTCCAGCAGCCGCCCGCGGGCCACCTGCACCAGGCCGAGCGCGGTGAACGCCACCGGCACCAGGTCCCAGTTGACGAGGCCCACGGCCAGCACCACGGGCGAGGCGGCCACGATCAGGGCGTCCCAGGACGGGCGTCCGGGCCGGCGACGACCCAGCCAGGCGACACACGCCACCAGGATCAGGAAACAGACGAAGAGCCCCAGCACCGTCAGGCCGAAGAAGACGACGCTGGAGTCCACCTCGTCGGCGAGGCTGGCGCTGCGGCGGATGGGCGCATCGAACAGCACCGTCGCCGTCTTGCGCGTGACCAGGATGGCCGCGGCGATCAGCGGCGCGAACAGCATCGTCGCGCTGCCCAGTGGCGAGTTGCCCCGCCCGAAGCCCTGCCCCAGCCACGACGACTGGATGTCGGTGTAACAGAGCAGCTTGTACATGTCGACCTGCTGGTGCGCCGTGGTCTGGACGCACGGCACGTGACGCACGAACAGCACCAGGAACACGGCCGTTGCCAGCAGGAAGGCCCACGGCAACGGGTTGAACCAGATACCCCGCGGGTTGGCATGACGGCCCATGGGGCCCCCGAGGCCGGGCAGCAGCGCGTTCTTCACGCGCTCACTGTAGCCGCCCCGACGTTTACGGCTCCGTGGTCACCGCGTCCTGCACAGCCGCGGTGACCGTCGGCGACGGCGCCACCGTCGGCTCCGCGGTGGGTTCCGGCGCCACGGTGGGGGCCGGCTGTTCGGTCTCCTCCTTGGTGGGCTTCGGCTTCGGTTTCGGTTTCGGAGCCTGCGTGGTGGCCGGGGGCGTCGTCGCCGGCGCCTCCGTGGTCTCCGCGACGGTGGGCGTGGGCGACGGCGTGGGCTCCACCGTCGGCTCCTCCGAAGGGGTCGGCGACGGCGTGGGGGTGGGGGACGGCGTCGGCGACGGGGTGGGTGACGGCGAGGGCTCCTCGCTGGCCGGCGGCTCGGACTCGTCGGTCGTCTCGCCCTTGTCCGCCTTGATGTCCTTGGGCTCGTCGAACTCCTCCACCGGCATGCCCTCGGTGGCGCGGGCCATGTAGGACACCCAGGTCATGAGCGGATAGCTGGAGCCGAAGAACGTCCGGTCCTGGGGGCGCTTGTAAGGCTCGAGGTCCTCGTTGCCCCCGTCGCCGGCGACGTACATCACCGCCGTCGAGATCTGCTTGGTGTAGCCCACGAACCAGGCCGACGTGATGGCGTCCTCGACGCCGTTGGTGCCGGTCTTGCCGGCCACCGGGCGGCCCAACTCCTGGGCGCGACGACCTGTGCCCTCCTGAACGACGGAGCGCAGGGAGTCCGTCACGTTGGCGGCCACGTTGGCGTCGATGGTCTGTTCGTTGGCGGGTGTGGCCTCGTAGACCACCTGGCCGTCGCGGTCCAGGACCTGCTTCACGATGTGGGTGGCGTTGCGTTGGCCGGAGTTGGCGAGCGTGGCGTAGGAGTTGGCCATGTCGACAGGGCTGACCTCGCCGAAGCCCAGCGCGATGCGGTTGCCGGATTCCTCCCAGGCGGGCCCGGTGGGGGCACCCGCGTCGTTGGCGGCCTTGATCACTTCCTGCTGGCCGTTCTCCATCTGCTCGGTGAGGTCGACGAACGCGGTGTTGATCGAGTCCGCCGTCGCCTTGCGCAGCGTGACCGGGCCGTACTGGTTGCTGAACTCGTTGCGGACGGGCTGGGTGTCGCCGCGGGGGGTGAAGGTGTCGCCCTTGAGGATGGACTGCAGCGAGAACCCGTTGCGCAGGCCCGCGATGGTGGCGAACGGCTTGAACGTCGACGCGGCGGGGCGCTTGGTCAGCGACCAGTTGCGGGAGCTCTTCACGTAGTCGGCGCCGCCGTAGAGCGACAGCACGCCGCCGCTGGCCGTGTCGACGGAGGAGATGGCCACGTGCAGCTTCGACGGGTCAGGCGTGCCCTCCGCGTCGGCCGCGGCCTGAGCGGTGTAGCGCTGGGCCTCCTGGATGGCGGCCTCCTGCATGGGCTTGCTGAGCGTGGTGACGATCTTGAGGCCGCCGCCCTGGATCTCCCCCTCGGAGAAGCCGTTGGCGAGCAGTTCGTCCTCGACCATCTTGATCAGGAAGCCCTTCGGGCCGCCATAGCGGTCGTTGACCGGCACCTCGGGGAACGTGGGCAGCGCGGGGCGCGCCGCGTCGTGCTCGGCCTGCGAGATGGCGCCCATCTCGAGCATGCCGTCCAGCACATACTGGTAGCGACCCAGCAGCCTGTCGAGCTTCTCCTGGCCGCCCGAGGGGTTGAACCCGGCGGGGTTGTTCAGGATGGCCGCGAGGGCGGCGGACTCGCCGACGGTGAGGTCCTTCGAGTCCTTGAGGAAGTAGGACTTCGCGGCGGCCTGGATGCCGTAGGCGCCGCGGCCGAAGTAGATGGTGTTGAGGTAGCCCTCGAGGATCTCCTCCTTGGGCATCTCACGGCCCATCTTGGTGGCCAGGAACAGTTCGCGCACCTTGCGCGACATCGTCCGGCTGGAATCGAGGTAGAGGATCTTGATGTACTGCTGCGTGATGGTGGAGCCGCCCTGCACCTCGCCGCCGCGGGCGATTGACCAGGCGCCGCGCAGCATGCCGGGCACCGAGAATCCCGGGTCCTCCCAGAAGGACCGGTTCTCCGCCGCGATGACGGCGTCCTTCATCAGCTGCGGCATCTCGTCGTACGGGATGGTGACGCGGTTCTGCACCGCGAGCGACCCCAGCTGGTTGGCGCCGTCCTGGTAGTAGAGGAACGTGGTGTTGGTGGTGAAATCCGAGTTCGGGTCCGGCAGGTCCGTGGTGTTGTAGAGGTACGCGAAGCCGCCGATGCCCACCAGGCCACCGATGATGAACAGCACCAGGGCGGTGATGCCGATGCGGCCCCAGATCTTCCGGGCGCGCGATTTCTGCGCACCCTTCTTACCCGCAGCGCGCTTCGCCGCAGCCTTCTTGCCAGTCGTGGCCATGTGTCCCTCTCACCGTTGACAACCACGCCGACCCCGCAGAGCCGACCCTTTCAAGGGTAAGTGTCGCGCTCAAGCAGACCGAATCGGGGCTTTGGGCCGAGCCGTGGGTCGGGCAGAGTGAAGTTGTGCAGCGGAGTCGATGCACAACTCAGATGTGCCTCGGCATGCCTGGGCGGGTGGCCCGTCAGAGCGACGGCGGCTTCATCCCGCCGGGCAGGATCGGGCCGCGGATCCCGGCCTCCGCCAACGCCCGTTGAGCGCGGGCCCGCACGGCGCGCATGGGCGCCCACTGCTGGTTGGGGCCGGTCTTGATCAGCACCTGCACCGTCATGGTGCCGCCCTCCACGGCCCCCACGCCCAGCACCGTCGGCGCCTCCAGCAACTGCTCGGCGAACTCCGGCTCCTCGTCCATCCGTCCGACGGCGGCGCGCAGCAGGTCCTGCACCTTCTCCGGGTCCTCGTCGATGGCCACCGGCACGTCGATGGTGGCGGTGGAGAAGCCCTGCGACACGTTGCCGAGCGTCAGCACCTCGCCGTTGCGCACGTACCAGACGGTGCCCGTCGCGTCCCGCAGCTTCGTCACGCGGAGGGTGACCTCCTGGACGGTGCCGGTGAGTTCGCCGACGCGGATGAGGTCGCCGACGCCGAACTGGTCCTCGGCCAGCATGAACACACCGGAGAGGTAGTCCTTCACCAGCGACTGGGCGCCGAAGCCGAGCGCCACGCCGCCGACGCCGGCCGACGCGATCAGCGGGCCCATCGGCACGCCGAACGTGGCCAGCACGGTGAGGAGGACGACCACCAGCAGCACGATGTCGACGACGTTGCGCAGCAGCGAGCCGAGGGTCTCCACCCGCTGGCGGTGCCTCTCGGCGCTGACGCCGCTGGCGCGGGCGAGGATGCGGCGGGCCCGGGTGCCCAGGTCGTCACCCACGGCACGCTCGCGCGAGGCGAGGCTCTTGACCGTGCGGCCGATGGCGAACATCAGGACGACGCGCAGTATGAGCGCCACCGCGATCACGATGCCGGCCAACAGCAGCTTCTCCCAGAAATCAGGCATGGCCACATTCTGCCCTGCGCGCGAAGGGTAGAATCGACGCCCGTGCCCAGCTTGACCGCCGCCCAGACCAACGCGATGCAGGAACTCCTGCGCATCGCGCCCGTCATCGATGACCTGGGCAGGCTGTTCCGCGACGCCGGCCACGAGTTGTATCTCGTCGGCGGCTCCGTGCGCGACGCGCTGCTCGGCCAACTGGGTCACGACCTCGACTTCACCACCTCCGCCCGCCCGGACCAGACGCACGCGCTGCTGAAGAAGTTCACGCCGTCGACGTGGGACATCGGCCGCGACTTCGGCACCATCGGCGCCCACAAGAAGACTGCCGACAGCGAGTGGCAGATCGAGATCACCACGTTCCGGGCCGACATCTACCGCAGCGAGTCCCGTAAACCCGAGGTGAACTTCGGTCACGACATCGACGGCGACCTCGTGCGCCGCGACTTCACCATCAACGCCATGGCCATCAACGTGGCCACGCGGCAGTTCGTGGACCCGTACGGCGGCCTCGAGGACCTCGCCGACGGCCTGATCCGCACCCCCGGCACGCCCGAGGCGAGCTTCTCCGACGACCCGCTGCGGATGATGCGCGCCGCGCGGTTCGCCGCCCGGCTGGGCTTCACCGTCGCACCCGACGTGGTGCAGGCGATGAAGGACATGGCGGAGCGGATCGGGATCGTCTCACCCGAACGCATCCAGGCCGAGCTGACGGGCCTGCTGCTGACCGACCAGCCCCGCGAGGGCATCGACCTGCTGGTACGCACCGGGGTGGCGGAGATCATCTTGCCGGAGCTGCCCGCGCTGCAGCTCGAGATCGACGAGCACTCCCGGCACAAGGACGTCTACGAGCATTCGCTGACCGTGCTGGACCAGGCGATCGAGCTCGAGAAGGCCCGCGGCCACGAGCCGGACATCGTCAACCGCCTGGCCGCGTTGCTGCACGACATCGGTAAGCCGCCCACCCGCCGCTTCGAGGCGTCGAAGGTGACGTTCCACCACCACGACGTCGTCGGCGCGAAGATGGCCACGAAGCGACTCAAGGCCCTGATGTACCCCAACACGGTGGTGAAGTCCGTGGCCAAGCTGATCGACCTCCACCTCCGCTTCCACGGGTACGCCGACGGTGAGTGGAGCGACTCGGCGGTGCGCCGGTACGTGCGCGACGCGGGCGACGAGCTCGAGCACCTGCACATCCTGACCCGGGCGGACTGCACCACCCGCAACGTGCGCAAGGCCACCAAACTGCGCCGGGCCTACGAGGAGTTGGAGTGGCGCATCGACGAGCTCGCCGAACAGGAGGAGCTCAGCGCGCTGCGTCCCCACCTGGACGGCACGCAGATCATGGAGATCCTGGACATCAAGCCGGGCCGCGAGGTGGGTGCCGCCTACGCGTTCCTGCTCGAACACCGCACGGAGAACGGGCCCATGGACCACGACGACGCCGTCGAGCTGCTGAAAAGCTGGTGGGCCGAGCGCAACGCTGGTTGAGCCCGTCAGCGTGTGACGGGTCCCGGCATGTACCTGGAGCCATCACACCTTGACTCGTGCGACGTGGCGTCCATCGTTGGCGCTCGCTCGTGCGCGCAGCATCCACGGCCCCTCGAGGATTTCCCCCATTGGGCCGTTCCGGCACGGTTTTGTCAGTGCTGTCTATTTTAATAGTGCGTATGGACGACATGCGTGATCTGGGGCAACGGTACATCGCCGCGCTCTGGGACGCCGTGCCCTCGTTCAGCACCGGCCACGACACGGCCGATCGGCTCGCCGGCATGGTGGCCGCGGTAGCCGAGGCCGAAGCCCAGCTGGCCGGTCTGCGGCTGCACCTCATCCACGAGGCCAGGCTCGCCGCCGCCGCACCCGTCATCGACCAGGTCCGCCACTCGGTACGCACCACCACCGGCCAGGCGGTCGCCTCCCTGAAACTCGCCACAGACCTCGCCGAACGGTTCCCGCTGATCGCCGCCGCCCTCCACGACGGCGCCATCTCCCTCGCCCAGGCCGAGGCCATCATCGACGGCCTGCGGAAACTGCCCGGCTCACTCACCCGCACAGACCTGGTGCAATGCCAGGAAACCATCCTCGAACACGCCGACACCCTCGGCCCGGCCGAACTGCGCGCCCTCGCCACCCGCCTCCACGAACTGGCAGACCCCGACGGCGCAGACGCCGCCGCGCAACAACGCCTCGACGCCCACGACCGCGCCGCCATGCGCAACCGGTACCTGCGCCTCACCCCAGACCACCACGGCGGCACGAAAGTCACCGCGCTGCTGCCCACCGCCCACGCCCACCTGCTCGAGGCGCAACTCGACGCCATCGAGCCGCCCCCGTCCTCCTACCGCGAGGCAGGAGAACTGCCCAGCCGGGAGGTCCGCCGCGCCGACGCGCTGATACTGCTGGTCCAGGCAGCCGCCGCCACCGGGCAACTGCCCGCCCACGGCGGGGACAGGCCGCAGGTCACCGTCACCCTGAACTACGACACCCTGCTCACCGGGCTCGGCCACGTCGGCATCGTGGGCGCCGACGACCTCGACGGCCTCTCCGCCGGCGACGCCCGCCGCCTGGCCTGCGACGCCCACCTCATCCCCGCCGTCCTCGGCGGGAACTCCCGCCCCCTCGACGTCGGCCGGAAGCATCGCCTGTTCACCCCCGCCATCCGCACCGCGCTCGTCCTCCGCGACGGCGGCTGCGCGTTCCCCGGCTGCACCGCCCGCCCCGCCACCTGCGAAGCGCACCACATCATCCCCTGGTGGAACGGCGGCCAATCCTCCCTAGTCAACGCAGTCCTGCTCTGTCCACACCACCACCGCCTCGTCGAGCCAGACCCGCAACAATCAGCCGAATCGCAGTGGCAAGTCCACCTCGATCCGCACACCGGGATGCCATGGTTCACCCCACCCCGGCACATCGACCCAGCCCGCACACCACGACAACACCCCCGCCACCTACTACGCGAACTCACCCCGCCACCCAAGGCACCACCCCGCCCTGATGAAGCGCACTCTGACCCGCCGAGCCTGGAAGAGCTCCTCTCGCGCAGCGCAGAGGTATGGCATGCGGCTGGAGGCCGGTTTTCTCCCGGTTCCCTGGACTTATCCGCGCCGGTTGCTGAATGATGGGGCGCGAGATCAGGAGGGCACATGACCAACTGGACCGCCGCCGACTGTGCGCTGAGCGCAGAGGTCGCGGGCTGGGCGCTGGACAGCGCCACGGACGCCATCATCGTGATCGACGAGGACGGCTTGGTCCGCGCCTGGAACCGGGCGTGCGTGGACCTGTTCGGCTGGTCGAAGGAGTACGCGCTGGGGCGTGACGTCGACTTCATGATCCCGCTGAAGCTGCGCGAGGCGCACCACCGGGGTTTCTCGTCCGCGATGCTGCGCGGCGCGCTGGCGTCGGACGGTCAGGCCCGCCGCACCAAGTCGCTGCGGGAGGACGGCGGGAGCGTCTACATCGACATGACGTTCGCTGCGCTGCGCAACGACCACGGCGAGATGGTGGGCGCGGTCGCCGTGGCCAGGCCAGCGTCGGAACGCGACATCCCCACGCACGGCCGCAAGCGCTACAACGGCCCCCTGGTGGACGTGACGTTCGACTCCGCGCTCTGCAACCACAACGGCCAGTGCGTCCGCACCATGCCCGAGGTGTTCAACACGGCCAACCGCCCGTGGATCAACCCGTCCGCCGCCGATGACGCCGAACGTGAAGAGCGCCTCCGCACCACCGTGCGCAACTGCCCCACCGGCGCGCTGCAGTTGCTCGAGGTTGGAGCCCCCGACGAGGACCCCACCGCCGGCTGACTGAAATGCCTCCACAAGTGGGGACCCCGGAGTCCTTCAACTCCGGGGTCCTCATTCAGGTGTCAGAGCGGCTTCGGGGGTCCTTCGTGAGCGGTGCGCCCGTTCCTCGCTTGCCGCTCTTCAGGAACCGGCCGAGTACAACTTCGGGCCGTCGCTGTCGCCCGAGGTCCGCTCAGAGCCGGTACGGAACATCACGATGTTGTTGAAGACCCACTGGTTCGACTGGCTGAAGGCGTAGCCCCCGCCCGGCTTGGCGGTGGCCGCGTACACCGTCGTCCACGTGTAGCTGCGGCACGCGCCGCGGCCCGTGGCCGCGGTGTCGCACTCGGTGCGCCACTGCCGCCCACCCGAGGTGAACACGCCGTCGTCGGTGGCGCCGGCGTCGCCGAGCGGGTTGCCTTCCCACGCCGCCCGCGTCATGTAGGGCAGGTAGGTCAGGTTGTTGAACGCCCAGGCGTTCTCGCGGACGTACTCGCCGCCCCGGACCCGGACGATCGTGGCCCAGATCTCCGTGCGGCACCGCTCGGTCTGCGAGTAGGGCTCGCAGGTGGTCATCCACTGGCGGCCATTGAGCTCGACGATGCCGGGCGCCGTGTACGGCGGCTTCGGCTCGAAGCGCCCCGGGGTGCTCGGCGTGACCGTCGGCTTCGCGCTGGGCGACTTCGACGGGGGCGTCGGGCTGTTGGTCGGCTTCGCAGACGGCTTCGCAGACGGCGACACCGACGGCTTCGCAGACGGCGACGGCGACGGCGACGGGCTCGGGATCACGCCGTCGTACGGCGACACCACCAGCTCCGTCACGCTCATCGGGCCGGCGTCGAACACGATGCGCACCGCGGTCACCTCACCGCCGACGACCCCTTCGAACCAGGGCGCCGTAGCCTCCCCGACAACCTCCCACGCGCCGTCGACCAATGCCTCGACGGTGCCGCCCAGCTCCGCTCCCACCACGCGGATCTGCGCGTTCTGCAGCGGCGCGTCCAGCCCGCGCGACAGGTACTGGCCCGCCTCAGCGGTGCCTTCGAGAGCGGTGGTCAGGTTCGCGTCCACCGCGGCGACGGGGTTGCTGTCCGGCACCGTGCTGGCCAACTCCGCGCTGGGCGGCAGGACGCGGAATTCGCGGATCTTGATCCACTGTCCGCCGGCGTTGGGCGCCGTGGCCCGCACCCGCACGTAGCGGGCCTGCACCGGCTCCTGGAACGACTCCGCCAGCACCACTGCATCTGTGAACTCGCCGGCCGCGGTCCACGCGGCCCCGTCCGTCGAGTACTCCAGCGCGGCGTTGTAGAACATGTCGCCGCGGGAGCCGTCGCTGTCGGCCTGGTGCACGGACACGCCGCCCACCGCCTGCACGGAGCCCAGGTCCACCTGGACCCAGTCGCCGGTCTGCGGCGCCGCGCTCGACCACCAGAACGTGCTCAGGTTGCCGTCGACGATCCGCTCGATGGCGTTGGTCTGGTACTGGCCCAGTCTGGCGGACCGCGTGGGCGTGCCCGGCAACGTCTCCGACGCGTAGGGCTCCGCGCCCAGCCACGTCAGGTAGCGGCCATAGGCCTCCTGGAGGAAGGTGTCGAAGCGGGTGTCGCCCACCTTCGGGATGTACCTGTCAGCCACCGGGGTCAGGCCGTTGAGCCCGTCAACGCGGTAGGTGGTGGTGGCCTTCTTACGCTCGGCCGCCGAGGCGAGGAACGACGCAGCCGCACCCGATCCGTCGTCGGCCGCCAGCTCTTCGAGCCCGACGACGGCCTCACTCAGCGCGGTGGCCCATTCGGCCGCCGCCTGGATCCAGGGCAGCGAGTCGTCGTAGAAGCCGGTCATGGCCATGCCCGCCAGCGACTCCTCCAACCCGGCGATGGTGGCCAGGCGCTCCTTCAACGGCTGCGTGCCGGCCGCGGTGCCCGCGTCGTGCGCGGCCCAGAATGCGGCGATGTCGGCGCCGAGCGCCGGTGCCTGCGGAGACGACGGGCGGTAGGGCCTCCAGTCCTGGTTCAGGTCGACGAAGACCTCGAGCGCCTCGCGGACCGCCGGGTCGTCGCCCGCCAGCTCGTCGAGGATGCGCGTCTGCGTCACGGCCGGGGTGTAGGCGGGCCCGTTCCACGTGTAGTCCGCGTAGCCGGCCAGCGCGATCATCGAGGCGTAGGACTGCACCATCGGGTTGGACGTGAAGCCCTCCAGGTGCTGGTACAGATCCGCGGCGCGGCCGGACAGCGGGTTGAGGAAGAGCCGGTCCGGCTGGCCGTCGTTGACGGGGAAGTTGTCCCAGATGTAGAGGTGTTCGGTGTTGTACGTGGTCTTCGCCCGGGCGGCAGACTCCATGGTGATCTGGTCCGAGAAGACACCCTCACCCGTCCACTGCATGATCAGGGAGTCGTCGGTCTGCGTGCCGAACTCCAGCTTGTAGGCGTCCGGTGCGGAGCCCGCGTAGTTGGTGGGCACCGTCTGGAGCGGCTCCAGGTTGTTGGGCTTGATGAACTCGTTGATGACGCGGTTCAGGTAGTACGCCTGCCCCTCGGCGAGCTTGCGGAAGCCCGGCAGGGTGAAGCGCTGCAGGTCCTTGGCGCACTTGAGGTAGGGGTCGATGTCGTCGAGGGCGATGTAGAACGTCCGCACCCCGATCTGGCGCAGTTGCTCGAACTTGGCGATGGTGGCGTCGAAGTCGCTGTCCAGCGAGTAGCAGATGTCATTGCCCGGCGACAGCGCGAAGACGAACTCCACGTGGTTGTCCCGGCCCCTCTGGACGAGTTCCTCGAGTTGCTCGAGCTCGGGCTGGGGGTACAACGTGCGCCACTGGCTGCGCAGGTAGGCGTCGTCCTTCGGCGTGTAGATGTAGGTGTTCATCTTGTGCTCGCCGTAGAACTCCAGCTGGTCCAGGCGCGCCTGGTGCGACCACGGAATGCCGTAGAAGCCCTCGATGCCACCGCGGATGGACATCAACGGCCAGTCGCGCACCGTGGCCGGGGCCATCGTCGAGCCCTGGAGGAGCTGTTCGAACGTGTCGACGGCGTAGAACAACCCCCGTGCGCTGGCGCCCTCCAGCAGCACGGTGGGCTGCCCTCCGACGGTGCCGTTGGCCACCACGTAGCCCTCGGTGTTGAGGGTGGAGGCGTCCGCGACGCCCAGCTGCGCAGCCACCGCCCGTGTCGTCGGGTCGGTCTCAGCGAAGTGGATGACGGTACCGGCGGCGGGGGCTTCATTGGCCCACGTCACCGTGGCGTCGACGCCGGCGAGCACCTCGATGAGTTCACGCTTCGCGGGCCCGTCCACATCGGCGGGCGCAACGACGGTGACCGCCCCGTCGAGTGCGACGGCCGCGCCTTCGCGGATGATGGACTGCGGCGTGGGGAGCACCAGCGGGTCAGCGGCCATCGCAGGCCCCGAACCGGCTGCGACGACGGAGCTGGCCAACAGTGATGCGGCGGCGGAGAGAGCGAGAATTCTGCGCATGGACGACCTCCTGGGTTGATTCATCCTCACCCTGGAGGAGGAGCATCGTTCGGAGCGGCTGTGCCAATGGGCACCTCGGCTGAGCGTTTACCCGGGGCGTCCCGGGAGGACAGCCGGACGAAGGTCGCGGGGAACAGGAAAAACAAGGGCCCTGGAAGACCAGGGCCCTTGTCAGCTGCGGTTCGGTGGGATCAACGTTCGTTGATCGGCCGGTAATCGCGCTCCTTCTCACCGATGTAGATCTGGCGCGGGCGGCCGATCTTGCGGTGCGGGTCTGCGTGCTGCTCACGCCACTGCGCGATCCAGCCTGGGAGCCGTCCGAGGGCGAACAGAGCGGTGAAGTGCGACGCGGGGAAGCCCATCGCCTCGTAGATCAGGCCCGTGTAGAAGTCGACGTTCGGATACAGCTTGCGTTCGATGAAGTACTCGTCGTTCAGCGCCGTCTCCTCCAGCTCCAGGGCCATGTCGAGGAGGTGGTTGTTCTTGTCAGTGCTGCGCAGGAGCGTGTCGGCGTGGCCCTTGATGATCTTGGCCCGCGGGTCGTAGT
Organism: Tessaracoccus sp. ZS01; assembly: GCF_022342445.1. Classification (NCBI taxonomy): domain Bacteria; kingdom Bacillati; phylum Actinomycetota; class Actinomycetes; order Propionibacteriales; family Propionibacteriaceae; genus Tessaracoccus; species Tessaracoccus sp. ZS01. The sequence continues at coordinate 90,056 of NZ_PQFE01000006.1, forward strand.
GCTTGTACACGCGGTGGCCGAAGCCCATCAGCTTCACGCCGGACTTCTTGTCCTTCACCTGGGACACGAAGTCCTTGATGTTGAGGCCTTCGGCGCTGATCTCGCGCAGCATCTCGAGGACCGCCTGGTTGGCGCCGCCGTGCAGCGGGCCGGACAGGGCCGCCACACCGGAGCTCATGGAGGCGTAGATGTTGGCGTCTGCAGAGCCGACGAGGCGCACCGTCGAGGTGGAGGCGTTCTGCTCGTGGTCTGCGTGGAGGATGAACAGCGTTTCGAAGGCGCGTACGACGTCGGGGTCGATCTCGTACTCCTCCGACGGCGTGCCGAAGGAGAGGCGGAGGTAGTTCTCGACGTAGCCCAGCTTGGTCTGGGGGTACAGGAACGGCGCGCCGATGGACGACTTGTAGGCGTAGGCCGCCAGCGTCGGCATGGAGCCGAGGAGCCTGAGAGACGACTCCTCCACGTGCTCAGGGTTGTGCACGTCGAGGTGTTCCCGGTGGAACGCGCCCAACGCCGTGACACCGGCAGCGAGCACCTGCATGGGGTGGGCGCCGCGCGGGAAGCTGCGGTACAACTCACGGAGTCGCTCGTCGAGGGTCATGCGGCGGGAGATCTTGCCGTAGAACTCGTCGAGTTCTGCCTGGGTGGGCAGTTCGCCGTAGATCAGCAGGTAGGCCACTTCGATGAACGTGGCCTTCTCTGCGAGCTGTTCGATGGGGTAACCGCGGTACTGCAGCACCCCCTTGTCGCCGTCGATGAATGTGATGGCCGAAGTGCACGACGCTGTGTTAACGAAGCCAGGGTCCAGGGTGGTGAGCCCCGTGCTCGACAGCAGTTTGCTGACGTCGAAACCGTTGTTTCCCTGTGTGGCCTCCACGATCGGCAGATCGAGCTCGAGATCCCCGTACTTGAGGACTCCGTTGTCGGTCATGCGTATGCCTTTCCTTCTACTCCCGTGCGACCGTCGTGGGCGCCGGTGTGGGTTCCTATGGCTGCGCCCCCACCTTACAACTTGGATCGAGTGCACAAAATCGATCGTCCAAGTCTGGAGGGGTCCCACCAAGAAGAAGGGTCCGCCCCCGGAGGAGCGGACCCTTTGTGTTGCGTTCTAATCAGAGACCGTCGTGCGATTCAGCGCGGTGCACCGTCTCGCCCGTGTTGGGATCCTGGACCGTGCGGGCTTCGGTGACGCGGGTGCGCTGCGAGGCCAGAAGTGCCCAGATGAGCCCGATGACGCCGGCGGCGATCAGGATGTAGCCGATGATGTCGAGGCTGACGTAAGGCACCTCAGCATCGACGGCCCACACCAGGATGGCGCCGATGGCCATGAGGATGATGCCAGAACCGATTCGCATGGTTCCTCCTTGTTTCAGTTTCGCGTGGACGGCAGCCCACATAATCACCGTAACGTCTTTCCACGGGCAGGTATATGGGGTTTTTCTCATACTTTTGGGTGTGTTGGCAGTCGTTCACCGAAAGTTAAGTCGCGCGCGTTAATGTGCGCTGGTGAGCACATCCGCAGTTCCAGCCATCACGCCGTCGCCCGAGACGACCGGTGCCCTTTCCTCGGCGAAGGCCAGTAAGGGCAAGGTCTTTTCTTGGGCGCTGTGGGATTGGGGAACACAGCCTTTCGCCACGGTCATCACCACGTTCGTCTTCGCGGTGTACCTGACCAGCTCGGCCTTCGGCCCGAAGGACGAGGTCACGATGAAACTGGCGTGGGCCACGGGTATCGCAGGGCTGTTCATCGCCCTGTTGGCCCCGGTGCTCGGCCAGGGATCAGACCGTTCCGGCAAGCGGATGTTCCACCTCAGGTGGCAGACCTGGCTGTTGGCCGCCATCTGCGCCGCGATGTACTTCGTCGCCCCCGCGCCTGAGTACTTCCTGCTGGGCGCCATCCTGCTGGGCGCGGGCAACGTGGTCTCGGAGATCGCCAACGTCAACTACTACGCGGCCATCGACCAGGTGTCGACCCCGCGCAACGTGGGCCGCGTCTCCGGCCTCGGATGGGGCCTCGGCTACCTGGGCGGCATCTCCATCCTGCTGCTCATCATCGCGCTCATGGGCTCCGGCTTCGACGCGGACCAGGTGCGCCTGTCGATGCTGCTGTGTGGTGCCTGGACGCTGGTTTTCTCCATCCCGATCTTCATCGCGATCAAGGACCGTCGGCCGGCGCATCCCGCCCCGTCGCTGGGCATCGTCGGCTCCTACCGGGCCCTCTTCAGCTCCATCAAGCGGCTCGCCCGCACCGCACCCAACACGCTGTTCTTCCTGATCGCCGCGGCACTCTTCCGCGACGGGTTGGCTGGCGTCTTCACCTTCGGTGGCGTGCTTGCGGCCGGCACCTTCGGGTTCGAGTTCAGCGAGGTGGTGATCTTCGGCGTGGCCGCCAATGTCGTGGCCGGCGTTTCGACGATCCTCTTCGGCCTGCTCGACGACCGCCTCGGCCCCAAGAGCGTGATCATCGGCTCGCTCGTCGCGTTGGTGCTGCTCGGCCTCGGCGTGTTCGTGTTCCACGACGGCGGCAAGCCCGTGTTCTGGGGCCTCGGCCTGGCCATGTGCCTGTTCGTGGGCCCGGCGCAGTCCGCCAGCCGTTCCTTCCTCGCCCGCCTCATCCCGAAGGGCATGAGCGGCGAGATGTTCGGCCTCTACGCGACGACGGGCCGGGCCGTGAGCTTCCTGGCCCCGCTCATGTTCGGCCTGGCGATCGCGCTCGGGCTCGCGGTGACGGGCGCCGGCGACGAGGAGTCCGCGCAGCACTGGGGCATCCTCGGCATCGTCCTGGTGCTGCTGATCGGCCTGATCGTGGCGCTGTTCGTGAAGGAGCCGCCGAAGCACACGCTGCCTCCCGAGGACGAGCTCGCCGCCGCCCGCGTGGGCTGACCCCGGACGGGGCCGGGCGCCCCGTCGGGTGATTACGCTGGGGCGATGCATCTGACGAGCACCTCGATCGACGTGGACGGCTTCCACCTGCAGGCCCTCACGTCCACCGGTGACCACGCTCGCACCCTCGTGCTGGTGCACGGGCTGGGGGTGGCGTCCAGCTACTTCGAGCCGTTGGCCGAGGCGCTGGGGCGCGGCGGCCGGCTGGTGCTGCTCAACCTGCCCGGCTTCGGGCCCACCCCAGAGCCGGACCAGACGCTGCGGATCGCCGAGTTCGCCACGCTGGCCCGCCGCGCGGTGGCCGAGTTGGGCGTCGAGGGGGCCGTGTGGATCGGGCACTCGATGGGTGCCCAGGTGGTCGTCGAGGCGGAGGCCCAGCAACCCGGGCTCTGCTCCCGCATGGTGCTGCTGTCGCCGGTGGTCGACCGCACGAGCCGCCGGGCGCGCACCCTCGTGCGCCAGTTCAGCCAGTCGGCGCTGAAGGAGAAGCCCAGCTCGGCCGCCGCGTCGGTCCGGGCCTTCCTCAGCTGCGGGCCGAAGTGGATGTGGCAGATCTTCCCCGCGATGCTGAACTACCCCATCGAGGACCGGATCTCCCTGACCCACGTCGAGACGCTGCTCGTGGCGGGCGAGCTCGACCTGATGGCGCCGCGCCGCTGGCTGGAGGAGCTGGCTGATCGGGCCGGGGGTCGCACTCAGGTCGCCGTGGTGCCGGGCGCGCACCAGGCGATGCACACCCACGCCGAGAGGGTGGCCGAGCTGATCCTGGCCCCGTGCGGGCCGGAGGACCCCACATCTCGATCCGGGGTCCCAGACGACGCCGCATCTGGATCCGGCGAGGCTTCGCCCCACCCGCCCGTCTCTGCCTGGTCGGTACTCCGCAGCCCCCGGTCGGTCCGGGTCGCCGCCCAGGACTGGGCGGTGGCGCTGCGCGACCAGTACCTCTCGCTCCGCGCCCCCAGGGATGAGACGTCCGGCACCCCAGGCGACTGCACCGGCCCGGCCGTCGTCCTCATCCCCGGCATCCTGGAGAACCCGCGCTACCTGGCGCCGCTGCAGCAGTGGCTCGTCTCGCACGGGCACACCGTCCACCAACTGCCCGCGCTCGGCTGGAACCTGCGGGGGCTCACGGCCTCCGTCACCCAGGGCCTCGACGCGCTGGAATCCCTCGAGGTGCGCGACGCCGTCGTCGTCGCACATTCCAAGGGCGGGCTCATCGGCAAGGCCATGCTGCTCAGCCCCAGATCCGACGGCGTGCTGACCGGCATGGTGGCCGTGGCGACGCCGTTCAGTGGCTCGCAGCTGTGGAACCGCGTGCAGCGGATGTTCCTGCTCCGCCGCTCCCCGCTGGGGCTGTTCCACCCGGAACACCCGGAGCTGGCCGCGCTCATCGCCGAGCGCGAGGTCAACCGTCGGATCGTGTCCCTGGCCCCCGCGTTCGACCAGATGATCCCGGGCGGCTCGCATCTCGACGACGCCACGAACGTCACCCTGAGCGTCGAGGGCCACTTCCGCCCCATGAGTGACCCGGCGGTGTGGGAGGTCATCCATGACCACCTGCACCAACTGGCCGCGCAGTAGCGAGGGCGTCCCCGCGACGGCGATCCCGCGTCGCTCACCCGTCGTGATCGAAATGTGACCTGAAAACCTTGACACGCTCTCTCCGCACAGGGCACGATCCTCATACCTGAATCACCTTTCATGTTCAGCGGAAGGAACACCATGCGGACAAAGAAGCCCGTACTCGCAGCAGTAGCTGTGGGCCTGTCAATGATGCTGGCCGCCTGTGCGCCCAGCACCACCCCCGCTCCGGCCGAAACCTCGGCCGGTGGCGGGACCACCGCCTCCGAGAGCGCCGGCGGCGAAACCACGGCCAGCGGCAGCGCATCGGCCAGCACCTCCGAGGTCGCCACCGGCGACCCCGTGAAGGTCGCCATCATCTACTCCAAGACCGGCCCTCTCGCCGCCTACGGCGAGACCTACTACCAGGGTTTCCAGGCAGGCCTTGACTACGCCACCGACGGCTCCGGCGCCGTCGACGGCCGCGAACTCGAGATCACCTACACCGACGACGGCGGTGACCCCGACAAGGCAGTCGCCGCGGCCAAGGAGGCCATCGGCAACGGCACCAGGATCATGGGCGGCACGGTTTCCTCCGGTGTCGCCGGGCCGCTCGCCGAGCAGGCCGAGCAGAACAAGGTGCTCTACATCTCCGGCCCGGCCGCGGCCGACGCCATCACCGGCATCAACCGCTACACGTTCCGCTCCGGCCGCCAGTCGCTGCAGGACGTCGCCACCACCTCGGGCCAGATCTCTGAGGGCTCCAAGGTGCTCGTGTTCGCGCAGAACAGCGCGTTCGGTCAGGGCAACGTGGCAGCGGCCAAGGCGATCCTGGAGGCCAAGGGCGCCACGGTCTCCGAGCTGCTGGTGCCTGAGGCGGAAACCGAGTTCACCCCCTTCGCAGCCCGCATCCTCGACGCGAAGCCCGATCTGGTCTTCGTGGCCTGGGCGGGAGCCACCTCCGGCGCGATGTGGCAGGCGCTGTCGCAGCAGGGCGTGCTCGAGAGCACCAACGTGATGACCGGCCTCGGCGACCTCTCCACCTACGGCGCGTACGGTGAGGCCTCCGACAAGATCAACTTCCTCAACCACTACTTCCCCGGTGCCCCGGACAACGAGGTCAACGACGCGATGGTGTCGTTCCTCGACGAGGGTGGCCACCAGGCCGATCTGTTCTCGCCCGACGGTTTCGTCGCCGCGCAGATGATCGTCCAGGCAGTGCGCGAGGGCGGCGGGGACGACGTCGAAGAGATGATCGCCTCGCTCGAGGGCTGGGAATTCGACGCCCCGAAGGGTCCGCAGCAGATCCGGGCATCGGACCACGCCATGATCCAGCCGATGTTCGTGGTGAAGCTCAAGGACGAGGGCGGCCAGTGGGTGCCTGAGCTCGTCGAAACCATGGACGGCGCCGACGTGGCCCCGCCGGAAGCGTCGTGAGCGGATCCTGATGATGCAAGTGACAACTGTGGGACCAGCGCTGGAGGTCCGGGACCTCTGCTGGCAGGTGGGCGGCGCACGCATCGTGCGGGACGTGAGTCTGGCCGTCGCCCCCGGGGAAATGGTGGGGGTCATCGGCCCCAACGGTGCGGGCAAGACGTCGCTGTTCAACCTGATCAGCGGCATCAATCCGGCCAGCAGTGGCCGGGTGCTCCTCCTGGGCAGGGACGTAACGAAACACTCAGTGGCGTCCCGGGCCAGGGCCGGCCTCGGCCGCACCTTCCAGACCTCCAGCCTGTTCCCACGGTTGTCCGTCCTGGAGAACGTACGGCTCGCGGCGCAACAGCGCCTCGGCGGCTCGCTCTCCATCCTGAAGTTCCCGCGCAGCGCTGACGACGCCACCCGTCTTGCCCGCGAGATGCTCGACATCGTGCAGTTGGGGTCCCGCCGCAGCTTCGCCGGCGACCTCAGCCACGGCGACAAGCGCAAGCTCGAGATCGCCGTCCTCCTCGCCCAGGACCCCAGCGTGATCCTCCTCGACGAGCCCATGGCCGGCGTGGCGCACGCCGACGTGCCGGGGCTCACCGAGGTCATCCGCGACCTCAACAACCTGGGCAAGACCGTCATGATCGTCGAACACCACCTCGAGGTGGTGCTCGGCCTGGTCAGCAGGGTCGCCGTCATGCACCACGGCGAACTCCTCGCGTTCGACGAGCCCGGCGCCATCATGGCCAACCCGACGGTGCAGTCGGCCTACCTGGGAGACATCGCATGAGCCTGCTCACCGTTGAGCACCTCCGCGCCACCGTCGGCGGCCAGCAGGTCGTCGAGGACATCACGTTCGAGGTGCCCGCCAGCGGGGTCACCGCCGTGCTGGGCCGCAACGGCGTCGGCAAGTCGTCGACCCTCAAGGGCATCCTCGGCCTCTACGACCGCACCGGCACCGTCACCTTCGACGGCGAACGCATCGACCACGAACCCACCCACCGCATCGTCCAGCGCGGCATCGGCTACGTGCCGGAGGACCGCGAGGTCTTCAGCATGCTGACCGTGCACGAGAACCTCACGCTCGCCGCGCGCCAGGACGAGCCCCGCTGGGAGTTCGTCCACCAGCTGTTCCCGGAGCTCAAGCAGCGCGCGCAGCAGCGGGCCGGCACCCTCTCCGGTGGCCAGCAGCAGATGGTCTCGCTCGGCCGCGCTCTGATCAACGACAACCGGCTCCTCCTCATCGACGAACCGACGAAGGGGTTGGCGCCGAAGATCGTCCAGGAGGTGGCCGCCGTCCTCGACGAGGCCGCCCGCACCGTCCCGATCCTGCTGGTGGAACAGAACCTGCAGGTCATCAACCGTCTCGCGAGCCGCGTCATCGTCATCGACTCCGGCCGCGTCGTCCATACCGGCGACGCCCGCGAACTGCTCGACGACACCGAACGTGTCCAGCGGTTCCTCGGCGTCCATGGGGAGGCCACGAAGTGAGCACGCTCGTCCTGTTGACCTTCACCGGGCTGGGCCTCGGCGCCCTGTACTTCCTGGTGGCCTCCGGCCTCAGCCTGATCTACGGCCTGATGGGCGTGTTGAACTTCGCCCACGGCTCGTTCCTCACCCTCTCCGCGTTCGCCGGGTTCGAGGTGGGCCGACGGCTGGGTGCCGGCACGTTCGCCGGCTTCTTCGGCTCCATCCTGGTGGGCGCGGTGGTGGGCGGCCTCTTCGCCGCCGCCACCGAACTGCTGCTCATCCGGCCGCTCTATAAACGCCACATCGAGCAACTGCTCGTCACGGTGGGCCTGTCCCTGGCCACCGTGGCGCTGTTCGAGGGCATCTGGGGCCCGGACCCGATCTTCCTGGATTCCAGCGGCTGGCTGCGCGAGACCACCGAGATCCTCGGCGCCCGCATCCCCAACGACCGCTTCGTCACCATCCTGGCGGCCCTCATCGTGCTGGGCGGCCTGGTGCTGTTCCTCAACAAGACGCGCTACGGCCTGATCATCCGCGCCGGCGTCGAGAACCGCTCGATGGTCACCGCGCTCGGCATCGACGTGCGCAAGGCGTTCACGCTGGTGTTCACCATCGGCGGCATCGCGGCCGGCATCGGCGGCGTGCTCGCCAGCCACTTCTTCGGCTACGTCTCGCCGCTGCTCGGCGGCTCGCTCCTGATCTTCGCGTTCATCGTCACCGTCATCGGCGGCATGGGGTCCCTCGCCGGGGCGGCCATCGCGTCGGTGCTGGTGGCGCTGCTCCAGCAGTTCGCCAACTTCTACCTCGGCGTCGGCGACTTCATCGTCGTGCTGCTGCTCGGCGTCGTCCTGCTCGTCCGCCCCCAGGGCCTCCTCGGAAAGGCCGCAGCATGAAGAGGCTCCTCCCCCGCGAAGGCCGCGGCTACCTGATCGCCCTGGTCGTCGTCGTCGCCCTGTTCGTGGCGCCGCTGCTGGCCATCCCCGGCCTCGGCATCCTGCCCGGCCCCACGTATTCGGCCGGTTCCATGCACCTGATGGCGTTCACCATGCTGATGGTGGCCGTCGTGCTGTCCTACCACCTGATCTTCGGCGTCGCCGGCCTGCTGTCGTTCGGCCACGCGCTGTACTTCGGCGTGGGCGTGTACGGCCTGGCCATCGTGCTGCGCAACACCGAGCTCCCCCTGCTGGGGGCGGCGGCCGTGGTGCTGGTCATCGGCATCTTCGTCGCCAACGTGCTGGGCGCGATCAGCCTGCGGGTCAGCGGCATCTCGTTCGCCATGGTGACGCTGGCCTTCGCGCAGGCCGGCAACGTGCTGGTGCGCCGGAACCCCGGCCGCCTCACCGGCGGCGAAGAGGGCCTGTCCATGGCCAGCGACAACGTGCCGGATTTCCTCATCGGCGTCATCAACACCCGCAACCTGTACTGGGTGGCGCTCATCACCGTCGCCGTCGTCTACGTGATCGTCGCCTGGATCGAGAACTCCCGGCTGGGCCACAACGTCGCCGCGGTGCGCGAGAACGACACCCGCGTCCGCGTGCTGGGTGGCCGCCCGTACCTGGTCAAGCTCATCGCGTTCGCCGTCGGCGGCACGTTGGCCACGTTCACCGGCATGGTGTTCCTGCTGCTCCAATCCGGCGCCTCCGCGACGGCGGTGTCCACCGAGTTCACCATCTCGCTGCTCACCATGGTGGTGCTCGGCGGTGTGGGTTCCCGGTGGGGGGCCGTCGTCGGCGCCATCATCTACACGCTGCTCAACCAGCGCCTCAACGCGCTGGCCAGCTCGCCGGCCATCGCGGACCTGCCGGCCATCCTGCGCATCCCGTTGTCGGAGCCCATGTTCATCCTGGGGACGTTGTTCATCCTGATCGTGCTGTTCCTGCCCGGCGGCGTGTCCGGCACGCTCAACCGCCTCACGGGTCGCCGACGCGCCCGCGAGGGCCGCGAGGCACTGGAGGACATCGCGTGAACACGGACCACACGATCGACCGCTGGCTCACTGACAGCGCCCGCTCCTACCCGGACAGGGTGGCCGTCGACGACCGCGGCGTCGGCACCACCTATGCCGGCCTGGAGCGCCGCGTCGGGCGGTTGTCTGAGCGGCTCACCCGCGGCGGCTACCGCGCGGGCGACCGCATCGCCACCGTCACCGGCAGCAGCACCGATCACGTGGTCTGGTTCTTCGCCTGTGCCCGGCTGGGCATCGCGCTCGTCCCGCTGTCCTGGCGCTCGGCGCCGGGTGAACTGGCCCACGCCCTGAGGGTCGCCGATCCGATGCTGGTGGTCGTCGAGGACGCCTACGCCACCGTCGCCGGGGAAGGGCTGGCCCTGCTGCCGGAGCCCATCAACACCGCCAGGTTCGACACCTACGGCGTGCCGCCCCGCGCCCACCACACGCCGGCCGGTCCGCGGCGCGGGCCCCACAACGACGACCCCCTGCTGATCATCTTCACCTCCGGCAGCACCGGCCGCCCCAAGGCCGCCGTCCTCACCCACGACACGTGCTTCTGGACCAACCTGTCCTTCTCGCGTGTGGTGCCGCTGAACCGCGACGACGTGGTGCTCTCGGTGCTGCCCCAGCACCACGCCGGCGGGTGGAACGTGCAGCCGCTGCTGGCCTGGTCCGTCGGCGCCACCGTCGTGCTGGAGCGCACGTTCGACGCCCGCCGCATCCTGCAGCTCATCCCCGCGCGCGGCATCACCGCCATGATGGGCGTGCCCACGCACTACCGGCGGCTCAGCGAGGAGTACACCTTCGCCGAGACCGACCTCTCTACGTTACGCACCGCCGTCGTGGGCGGCGCTCCCGCCTCGGCCGCCGTGCTGCGCACCTGGCACGCCCGGGGCGTGCGCCTCACCCAGGGCTACGGGCTCACCGAGGCCGGCCCCAACGTGCTCTGCCTCCCGCCCGAGGACGCCCTCGACCGCGTGGGCTCCGCCGGGCGACCCTACCCCCACGTGGAGGTGGCGCTGGCAGAGCCGGTCAACGGTGAGCCTGTCGTCGGCCCGGGCACCGGGGAACTGCTGGTGCGGGGCCCCGGGCTGTTCGCCGGCTACCTCGGCGACCCCGTCGCCACCGACGACGCACTGCGCGAGGGCTGGCTGCACACCGGCGACCTCGCCACCCGCGACGAGGCCGGTTACTACACCATCCTCGGCCGCACCGACGATGTGTACATCTCCGGGGGCGAGAACATCGCTCCCGTCGAGGTGGAGGAAGCGTTGCTGACGCACCCCGCGGTCGCCCAGGCCGCCGTCGTCGGCGTGCCGGACGACGTCTGGGGCGAGGTGGGCCACGCCCACGTGGTGCTGCGCCCGGGCGCGACGGCGGACAGCGCCGAGCTGATCGCCCACGTGCGGGCGCAACTGGCCGCCTTCAAAGCCCCGGCGAGGATCACCTTCGCCGACGCCCTGCCCACCGCCGGTATCGACAAGGTCAGCCGCCGGGCACTGAGAGAAGAGAGTCGCCGATGACGACCACCACCCCCCGCACCGCACGTGGCGAGCGCACCAAGGCGAAGATCCTGGATTCGGCGCGCACCGCGTTCGCCACGCACGGGTACCACGAGGCGTCGATCGTGAAGATCACGGAGGGCGCGGGCGTCGCCATGGGCACCTTCTACCTCTACTTCCCCGGCAAGGCTGAGCTCTACCACGAGGTGGTCGTCGACCTGAACCGCCAGCTGCGCAACGCCATGCGCCAGGGCAGCGAGGGCGCCACCAACCGCCTCGAAGCGGAACGCGGCGGGTTCCGCGCCTACTTCGACTTCCTCGCCGAGCACCCCGAGGTCTACCCCCTCATCCGCGAGGCCTGGTTCGTGGCCCCCGACGCGATGCGCACCCACTACACCCGCATCTTCGAGGGCTACGCCGAGGCGTTGGCCGAGGCGGCAGGGCGGGCTGAGATCTCCGTCGCCAACCCGGAGGTGGCTGCGTGGGCGCTGATGGGCGTCGGCGAGGTGGTGGGTATGCGCTACCTCAGCTGGGACGCCGGCCATCCGGCGGCCAAGATCCCCGACGACGTGTTCGAGGCCGTCATGGACTTCGTCACCAACGCACTGCAACCTCGAGGAGGACACGCATGAGCACCCCACTGAGCGGCCGGAAGGCCCTCGTCACCGGCGGCGCCAGCGGCATCGGGCTCGCCTGCGCACAGGCGTTGGCCGCCGACGGCGCACGCGTCGTCGTCGCTGATCTCAACGAGGCCGCCGCGCGCGAGACCGCCGAGGAACTGGGCGGCGAGGCCTGGGTCGTCGACCTGTCCGACACCGCCGCGCTCGAGGACCTGAGCCTCGACTGCGACATCCTCGTCAACTGCGCCGGCATCCAGCGGGTCTCCCCCATCGAGGACTTCGACCCGGCCGCGTTCCGGCTGCTGCACCGCATCATGCTGGAGGCGCCGTTCCTGCTCATCCGCGCGGCGCTGCCGCACATGTACGCGCAGGGGTTCGGCCGCATCATCAACATCTCGTCGGTGCACGGCCTGGTGGCCTCGCCGTTCAAGTCTGCCTACGTGTCGGCCAAGCACGGCCTGGAAGGGCTGTCTAAGGTGACGGCGTTGGAGGGCGGCCCGCACGGCGTCACCTCCGTGTGCGTCAACCCGGGCTACGTGCGCACCCCGCTCGTCGAGGGCCAGGTGGCGGACCAGGCCAGGACGCACGGCATCTCGGAGGCCGAGGTGATCGAGAAGGTGATGCTGGTGCAGCCCGCGGTCAAGGAGTTCGTGGAGCCCGGCGACCTGGGCGCGCTGGTGTCGTTCCTCGCCGGCCCACACGGCCGCATGGCCACCGGCGCCAGCTATGTCATGGACGGCGGGTGGATCGCGCGATGAGCCGCCGAGACGTCACGGTGCCCGGCGGGCTCTACTGCCACGTCTGGGAACCCTCGTCGGACCCCGTGGGCACGGTGCTCGCCGTGCACGGCATCACCTCGTCGTCGCGCGCCTGGGAACCTCTGGCCCGGCACCTGCCCGGGTGGCGGATCATCGCCCCGGACCTGCGCGGGCGGGGGCGGTCGAACGCCCTGCCCGGGCCGCACGGCATGGCGCAGCACGCCGACGACGTGGCCGCCGCGCTGGAGCACCTCGGCATCCACCACGTGCTGCCCGTGGGCCACTCGATGGGCGGGTTCGTCTCCGTGACGCTCGCCCACCGGCACCCGCAGCTCATGGACCGGCTGGTGCTGGTCGACGGCGGCCTCCCACTGCCGATGCCCGAGGGTCTCGCCCCGGAGGACGCGCTGCAGGCGATCCTCGGCCCCGCGGCGCAACGGCTGTCGATGAGCTTCGACTCCCCCGAGGAGTACGTGGCGTTCTGGCGGCAGCACCCCGCCTTCGCCACCTGGACGCCGGACGTGGAGCGCTACGTCCGCTACGACCTGCACGGCGACGAGGCCCCCTACCGGCCCTCCACCAGCTACGACGCCATGGCCGGCGACTACCAGGACCTGGTGCGCACCGAGGGCAACACGTTCCTCGACGCGCTGCAGAACCTGACGGTGCCCACGGCGTTCCTGCGCGCAGAGCGCGGCATGATGGACGAGCCCGGCGGGCTCTTCCCCGCTGACTATGCGGCGCGGTGGGCGGCCCGGCTGCCCGGGTTCACCGTCGTGGATGTGCCCGGGGTCAATCACTACACGATCACACTGTCGGAACGCGGAGCAGCCGTGGTCGCCGATGCCGTGCTGCACCAGGAGGTGGCCCCATGACCAAGGTCCGGACCAATATCGCCGAGGTGCTGACGGAGCACCTCTTCGACGGGATGACGCTCGCCGTCGGAGGCTTCGGGTTGTCCGGCAATCCGGTGGACCTGATTGAGATCGTCCGGGATTCGGGCGTCCGGGACCTGACCGTGGTGTCGAACAACATGGGCGTCGACGGCGTGGGCCTGGGGATGTTGCTGGACAACAACCAGGTCCACCAGGTGCTGGCGTCCTACGTGGGCGAGAACAAGACGTTCATGGCGCAATACATCAGCGGCGAGCTCGAGGTGGAGTTCGTGCCGCAGGGCACGCTCGCGGAGCGGCTGCGTGCGGGCGGGGCCGGCATCCCGGCGTTCTACACCGCCACGGGGGTGGGCACGATCATCGCGGAAGGGAAACCGACCGCCACTTTCGACGGCCGCGAGTACGTGCTGGAGCGCGCCATCGTCGCCGACGTGTCGCTGGTGCACGCCCACACCGCGGACGTGAGCGGCAACCTGGTGTTCAACCGGACGGCCCGCAACTTCAATCCCAACGTCGCGACGGCGGGGCGGGTGACGTTCGTGGAGGCCGAGCACATCGTCGAGTTGGGCGGCATCGACCCCGACGCGGTGCACCTGCCCGGCGTCTACGTGCACCACGTGGCGCAGTATTCCGGGCGCGAGAAGCCCATCGAGCAGCGCACCGTGCGTGCGCGTCAGGAGGCTTAGACATGGCCTGGACCAGGGACGAGATGGCGGCGTTGGCCGCCGCAGAACTCCATGACGGCGACTACGTGAACCTGGGCATCGGCATGCCCACGCTGGTGGCCAACAACCTGCCTGACGGCGTGCACGTGGTGCTGCAGAGCGAGAACGGCATCCTCGGGATGGGCCCGTTCCCGTACGAGGGCGACGAGGACGCCGACCTGATCAATGCAGGCAAGCAGACCGTGACGCTGCTGCCGGGCGCGGCGATCTTCGATTCGGCCACGAGCTTCGCGATGATCCGCGGCGGCAAGATGGCCGCCGCCATTCTGGGCGCGATGCAGGTCTCGGGCGCCGGGGACCTGGCGAACTGGCAGATTCCCGGCAAGCTCGTGAAGGGCATGGGCGGCGCGATGGACCTGGTGGCCGGCACGGACCGGGTGATCGTGCTGACTGAGCACGTCGCCAAGGACGGGTCGCCGAAGATCGTGGCCGAGTGCACGCTGCCGCTCACCGGCAAGGGCGTGGTGCAGCGGATCATCACCGATCTCTGCATCTTCGACGTGGTCGACGGCGGGCTGGTGCTGCGACGCATCGCCCCCGGACATTCGGCCGATGAGATTGAGACCATGACCGGGGCCGAGTTCTCGGTGGAGCTGGAGGAAGCGGCATGAGGGACGTCGTGATCGTGGGCGGGGCACGCACCCCGCAGGGCCGGTTGCTGGGGCAGCTGGCCTCGCTGACCGCCGTCGACCTGGGGGCGCACGCGATCCGTTCCGCGCTGTCGCGGGCCGGGGTGGCGGCGGAGGCCGTGCAGTTCGTGTTCATGGGTCACGTGATCCAGGCCGGCTGCGGACAGAACCCGGCGAAGCAGGCCGCGGTGGCGGCCGGGCTGGGCATGAACGTGCCGGCCGAGACGGTCAACAAGGTGTGCCTTTCCGGGCTGGCCGCGGTGACCAACGCGGCGCGCATCATCCGGCTGGGTGAGGCCGACGTCGTCGTGGCCGGCGGCATGGAGTCGATGACCAACGCCCCGCACCTGGCCCGGGTGCGCGCCGGCGTGAAGTACGGCACGTCCCCGCTGGAGGACGCCGTGGCCGCCGACGGGCTGGACGACGCCGCGGACTGCATCTCGATGGGGCTGCTCACCGAGCAGGGCAACGAGCGGCACGGGTTCACGCGCGAGGAGCAGGACGCCGTGGCGGCCGACTCCCACGCACGGGCTGCTGCGGCCGCGGCCGACGGGGTGTTCGACGACGAGATCGCGCCGGTGTCGATCCCGCAACGGCGCGGCGAACCGTTGGTGCTCGACAGCGACGAGGGCGTGCGGGCCGAGTCCACCGTCGAGACGCTCGGGAAACTGCGGCCGGCGTTCCGCGAGGACGGCACGATCACGGCGGGCAACGCGTCGCCGATCTCCGACGGCGCCGCTGCGCTGGTGGTGACGAGCCGCGAGTACGCGGAGGCCAACGGGTTGACGGTGCTGTGTTCCGTGGGCGAGGCCGGCCAGGTCGCCGGGCCGGACACGCAACTGCACGAGCAGCCGTCCCGGGCGCTCGCCGCGGCGCTGGCCCGTGCGGGCTGGGACGTGACCGATCTGGACTTCCTCGAGATCAACGAGGCCTTCGCCGCCGTCGCGTTGGCGTCGCTGCAGGAGCTTGGCTACCCGTGGGAGCAGACGAACCTGCACGGCGGTGCCATCGCGCTGGGCCATCCCGTCGGGGCCTCGGGTGCGAGGTTGGCGCTGCATGCGGCGATGGAGCTGCATCGTCGGGGCGCCGGGCGCGCGGGTGTCGCCTTGTGTGGAGGCGGCGGCCAGGGCGAAGCGCTGCTGCTCTCCGCCGACTCTTGACCGGTCCGCGAGTCGTGTCGCGCGGGCCCGTCCATAGGCGCCCACAGGAACCATCCGGCACAGCTTGCGTTTAGCCGTGGGCAAGGGGGCGCCCTTCGCGGTAGGTCGGGCGTTGGGGGTGCCCGCCGACGACTGGCTCGGTGAGACCACATCTCCGGCGGGTGGGGTCCCACATGGGCGAGAAGGGCGCCCCCTTGCCCACGGCGATCCGGCCCGAGGGGACCCCGTCGACCACCTGAGGGATGTGCGGTCAGGCCCCCTGAGGCTGGTAGATGCAGGTGGGGTCCGACGCGAGCGGGTCGCCCAGCATGGCGTGCGCCCGCGCGCGGCTGCCGCCGCAGATCCAGTTGAACTCGCACACGCCGCACTTGCCGGAGTACGACGACGGCTCCCGCAGCGCCTTCATCATCGGCGCCTCCGCGTAGATCTCGCGGAACGACTGCTCCTTCACCGAGCCGCACTTGTGGGGCAGGAAGCCTGACGGGTAGACGTCGCCGATGTGGTCCACGAACGCGAACCCCCGGCCACTGTTGACCCCGATCGGCGGCCGCGGCGTGCGGCGTTCGACGACGCTGCCCAGCAGCCGCTCGGTCTCCTCCGTCAACCACGCGTGCAGCTCGCCGCGCTCAGGCATGGGCTGGCCCGCTGCGCGGAGGTCGTCGCGCTGGATGGCGACCCGACGGTAATTGGGCGCCTCGGTGACCTTGACGGCGACCCGGTCCGAGACGTCGTGCAGCCAGTGCAGCACGTCCTCCATCTCCTCCGGGTCGAGCGGTTCGAGGTTGGAGCCGCGCCCCATCGGCACGAGGAACAGCACGTACCACATGTGCGCCTTCATGCTCATGGTGGTGGCGAGCAATTGCGGCAGTTCCCGCAGGTTGTTGCGGCAGATGGTGGTGTTCACCTGGAACCGGAACCCGTGCTTGACCACGAGTTCCGCGGCCTTCATGGTGTCGTCGAACGTGCCGTCGATGCCGCGGAACGAGTCGTGCGTCTCTGCCGTGGCGCCGTCGAGCGACAGCGAGAACGCCTTCACCCCGGCCTCGCGGACCGAGGCGAGCCGCTCGTCGGTCAACAGCGGGGTGACTGACGGCGACAGCGCGATGGGCAGCCCGATGGAGGTGCCGTAGGCGATGAGCTCCTCCAGGTCGGGGCGCTCGAAAGCATCGCCGCCGGAGAGGATGACGATGGGCTTGGGGGTGCCGTAGCCCGCGAAGTCGTCGAGCAGCGCCTTGCCCTGCTCGGTGGTCAGCTGGCGCGGGTCCGCCCGCGTGAACGCGTCGGCCCGGCAGTGCCGGCACGCCAGCTGGCACGCCCGGGTGACCTCCCACACCAGGACGTGGGGCCGATCGCCGGCGTCGTGGTGCAGGGTCCGCACCACACCCTTGGACTGCGGGTGGTGCATCGGGTGCTGGGACATGACCGCGATCCTACAGGCAGTAGTACGTGGCCGGGGACCTCGTCGCAGCTCAGGCCGCCACCAGAACCGGCACCGGGTCGAGGCCCACCAACACGTCGGTGCCCTCGGACAGCGCAGCCGTTTCGCGGGCGGTCACGAAGGCGGTGATCTCGTGGTCCGACTCCGCCATCGCCAGGTGCACGACGGCGTGGTCACCCTGGAACGACAACTGCCGCACCGTGGCCATCCTGCCCTCCCCGCCGTCGGCCCGGTCCTCGCAGGGGGTGACGGTGATCCGCTCGGGGCGCACCAACGCGGTGCCGCGGCCCTCCGTGATGGAGCCGGGGAGCGCGGGCAGCCACTGGTCCATCACAAGCACGTTCCCGGCCGAAACGACCCCCGGCAGTTCGTTGGTCTGGCCGATGAAGCGGGCCACGAAACCGGTGGCGGGACGCTCGTAGAGTTCGCGGGGCGAGGTGAGCTGCTCCAGCCTGCCCGCCTGCATGACGCCCACCCGGTCCGCCATGGCGAGGGCCTCGCCCTGGTCGTGGGTGACGAACAGCGTGGTGGTGCCGAGCTCCTGCTGGATCCGGCGGATCTCATCGCGCAACTGCACGCGCACCTTGGCGTCGAGGGCTGAGAGGGGCTCGTCGAGGAGCAGCACGTCCGGGTTCGAGGCCAGCGCCCGGGCCAGCGCCACCCGCTGCTGCTGGCCGCCTGACATCTCGTGCGGGAAGCGGTTGCGCTGGGCGATGAGCCCCACCAGCTCGAGGTGGTGGTCGATGATGGCCTGGCGCTTCCGCCCGGGCACCTTCCGCATGGAGAGGGCGAAGTCGATGTTGCCGGAGACCGTGAGGTGGGGGAACAACGAGTAGCTCTGGAAGACCATCGCCATGTTGCGCCTGTTCGGCGGGGTCTGGGTGATGTCGCGGCCGCCCACCGACACGGTGCCGGAGTCGAGGTCCTCCAAGCCGGAGAGCACGCGCAGCGCGGTGGTCTTGCCGCAGCCGGAGGGGCCCAGCAGCGCGACGAGTTCGCCGGGGCGGATGTCCAGGTCGAAGTCGTCCAGCGCCTTCACTGCGCCGAAGCTGCGGCGCAGGCCGCGCATCTCGACGCCCACCGCGGAACTGTTCGTGCTCATGATGTGACCTTCCTCTTGCGCTGGCGCGACGTGATGTAGCTGAGCCCGACCAGCAGCGTGATGCCGAACAGCAGAGTGAGCAGGGACACGGCCGCCGCCACCTGGGGCGCGGCCTGGTTGACCAGCATGACGCCGGTCTGGAGGTTCTCGCGGGCGAGCATGCGGGCGATGGTGAACTCGCCCAGCACGACGGCGATCGAGATGAACGCGGCCGACGCCACAGCGTTGCTCAGGTTGGGCAGGATCACCCGCAGCAGTACCGTCGGCCAGGAGGCGCCCATGGAGCGCGCGGCGGCAGTGAGGGTGTGCACGTCGATGGCGCTGAGGCCGGAGTCGAGCGCCCGGTAGGCGAACGGCAGCACGAGGATGACGTAGGCGAACGCCAGCCAGATGGCGTGGGTGTCGAGCACCCGCGTGGCGATGAAGCGGTACACCGGCACGAGGCCCACCACCAGCACGATGGCCGGCAGCGTCAACGGCAGCAGGACGACGAACTCGACGACCCTCGTCAGGTTGGGCAGCCGCAGCCGCACCCACACCATCGTCGGCAGGAGCAGCACGAACATGATCACCAGCGTCAGGGCGGCGATGGCCAGCGAGTTCTGCAGCCCGGTGTAGAGCGGGCCGAGGCGTGCGGCGTCGCCCGCCCCGATGAGACGCCCCCAGGCGTCCCACGAGTAGGCGCCCGTCAGTGGGAAACGGATGGAGAACTCGAACAGCGCGTAGAGCGGGTAGGCCAGGAACAGGCCGACGAGACCGAGGACCACCCAGCGGAAGACGGCCCGCCTGCGCGCCGACGTGGCGGCCCGGCTCATCGGGTCCACCGCGCGGTGCGCTTCTGCAGGAGGGCGTAGAGGCCCATCACCACGGCGATCACCACGATCATGCCGGCGGCGAGCGCCTGGGCGTAGGAATCCATGTCGGTGTTGTTCTCGTTGCGGATGGCCCCCTCGATCGCCATCGGCACGATGATCGTCTTCTGCGAGATCAGCGCCGCTGCCGTCGCGTAGGCCGAGAACGCGTTGGCGAACAGCAGCAGGAAACTGCCGAGGAAGCTGGGCGCGAGGATGGGCCCCGCCACGCGCGTCCAGAAGGTCCAGCCGGAGCCGCCCAGGTTCTCGGTGGCGTCGCGCCACTCCTGGCGCAGGCCGGCGACAGCAGGCAGGAACACGATGATCATCAGCGGGATCTGGAAGTAGCAGTACACGACGATGAGGCCCGGGATGGAGGTGAGGAAGTCGCCGGGGAGCGTCACCCCGAACGAGCCCGCCATGAGCCGCGTGAAGTTGCCGTTCTTGCCCAGCACGGAGATGAAGGCGAATGCGAGCATGACGCCGCCGAACTGCGCCAGCACCGACGAGACGGCGGTGTAGACGCGGTGCAGCGGCGACGTCGTGGGCACGGTCGCCAGCGCATAGGCCGCGACCCCGCCGACGACCGCCCCGATGAGGGCCGACGCGAGCGCCAGCCAGGCGGTGGTGGTGAAGATCTGGACGGTAGCGGGCGTGAACAGCTTGGCCACGCCGTCGAGGGTGAACTCCCCGGCCCGGTTCCGGAACGCGCCGATGATCACGATGATCGTGGGCAGGAACAGGAAGATCACGAGATAGCCGAAGAAGGGGAGGGTCACCGCCGCGTCGCGGACCTGCCGCGCGACGCGTGATCTGGGGGCTGTCACGCCCGCTGCCGTCTGGAACATCAGGAGATCGTCTTGTCCCAGTTCTCCTGCAGGAACGCGGTGATGGCGTCGGACTGCTCGGAGGTGGGCGACACGAGGCTCTCCACCTGCGGTGCCGCTGCCTTGGCCTCGTCGGAGAACTCGTCGGCGAAGAGGACGTTCAGCACCGGCACGGCGCCGCCCTCGGCCCAGAGGTTCTGCGCGGGGGCCGAGAACAGGAACTCCTGCCACAGGCGCGCCGCGGCCGGGTTGGGGGCGTCGACGTTGACGGCCTGCTTGTAGTACGACCCCAGCGTGATGTCCTCCGGGAGGAAGGTGGCCCACTCGACGCCCTGCGCCTGAAGCTTCTCGGTGACGGGCACCATGTTGTAGGACCAGTCGAAGACGACGCCGTGCTCACCGGATTCGATGGTGCCCGGGGTCACGTCGGTGAGGTTGAGGGTCTTTGCCTCGTTGAGCTTGATGAAGTAGTCCATGCCGGGCTGGGTGTCCTCCATGGAGCCGCCGTTGGCGAGGTTCGCCAACAGGAAGCCGTTGAAGGCCGCGCCGGCCTCGGCGGGCTTGCCGTTGAGGGCGACGGTGCCAGCGAACTTCTCGTCGGTCAGTTCGTCGAGCGAGGTGATCTCGCCGAAGAGGGTCTTGTTGTAGCCCACCACCATGACGCCGGTGTAGTCGGAGACCCAGAGGCCGGTCTCCTCCTTCTGGTCTGCGGGGATGTCGTCGAACTTCTCCACCTTGTAGGGCGCGAAGTGGTCGGTGGACGAGAGGGCGACGTTGGTGCCCAGGTCGAACACGTCCGGGGCCTTGTCGGTGCCCTTGTTGGCCTCGGCGGCGGCGATCTCTTCCTTCGAGGAGGCGTCGGGGGCCTGCTCGTTGATGGTGATGCCGTAGGTGTTCTTGAAGCAGTCGATGATGCGGCCGTAGTTGGCCCAGTCGTGCGGGAGGGCGATGGTGTTGAGCTGGCCCTCGGCCTTCGCGGCGGCGATGAGGCCGTCGAGGCCACCGAAGTCGGCGGCGGAGGTGGCGGTGGCGGCGTCGATCTCGGCGGCCTTGGCCTCGATGTCGACGGGGGCGCAGGCGTCGCCGGCAGCCGTGGCGTCAGCGGCGGCGGCGTTCTCGCCGTCGGCCGGGGTGGTGTCGGCGCCGCAGGCGGTGAGCGTCACCAACGCGGCCAGGCCGACGAAAGCGGCGGTACGGATTGCACGCATGAGCGTTCCTTTTCTTCAGGGGCGGCCATCTGGCCACCGCCGTGGAAAGCTATGCCCCCGACCTGAACGGCGCGCACGTCCTGGCTGAACGCCGGGTGAACAGCAGGAAACGTGGCTGTCGCCGGCCGGTCGGTGAACCGCTGGCCATGGATCCTGCGCGGCTCGCTAGGCTGAGGCCAGTCCAACAAGATAGGGGCTGCCGGTGAAGGGCATCGTCGTGTTCTCCGGGTCGGCGCATCACGAGCTGGCCGACGACATCTGTGACCATCTGGGGCTGAGGCGCTCCGGCGTCAAAATCTCCCGCTTCAGCAACGACTGCCTCCAGGCCCAGTTGCTGGCCAACTGCCGCCAGCGCGACGTCTACATAGTGCAGCCGCTCGTGCCTCCCACGCAGGAGCACCTGATGGAGCTGCTCCTGATGATCGACGCCGCCCGCGGGGCGTCGGCCGGTCAGATCACCGCCGTCATCCCCCACTACGCCTACGCCCGGTCCGACAAGAAGGACGCCTCGCGCATCTCCATCGGCGGCAAGCTGGTGGCGGACATGCTCGCGACGGCGGGCGTCGACCGCGTGCTGACCATGGCCCTGCACGCTCCGCAGGTGCACGGCTTCTTCTCGGTGCCGGTGGACCACCTCACAGCGTTGGGCGTCATCGCCGACCACTACCGCGAGCGGGATCTCACTGACTGCGTCGTCGTCTCCCCGGACCTGGGCAACGCCAAGCAGGCCACGCTCCTGTCGCGGCTGCTCAATCTCCCCGTCGCCGCGGGCTCGAAGCAGCGGCTGGCCGACGACCGGGTGGTCATCGACGCCATCGTCGGCGACGTCCGGGGCAAGCGCGCCATCGTGCTCGACGACGAGATCGCCACGGGCGGCTCGATCGTGGAGATCGTGCGCGCGCTGCAGGCCTTCGGCGCTGCGGAGGTGAGTGTCGCCTGCACGCACGGTCTGTTCACCGGCAACGCGGTGGAGAAGCTGCTGGCCGTGGATGCCATCAAGGAGATCGTGTCTACCAACACGGTGCCGGCACCGGAGAACTTCCCGGGCCTCACGTGCCTGAGTGTCGCCCAGTTGTTCGCCAGCGCCATCGACCGGATCCACAACGGCCGCTCCGTCTCGAAGCTGTTCAACGACGTGGATCCGTCGCACGCCCCGCCGCCCCAGCCGGAGGGTCTTTTCTGACGGACCCCGTGGCGGGTCAGTTGCCTAAGCTCCGGCGGCGACGCAGCCTCTCGAGCACCTCGCGCCAGCTCGGCACGACGACGCCCTGGGCTTCCATCAGCGTGCGGAGCTTCCGGCGGCTGAGCAGAATCCCGCCGATGCCGACGATGAAGAACGGCGCCTGCAGCGCCCACGCCAGGCGCAGGTGCTCCGGCGTGTAGGCGTTCCCGCCCGCGATCCAGTCGAGGAACACGCCCATCAGCAGGATGAGCAGGGTGCCGCCCGTGAACGCCCCGGTGATGACGATGCCGTTGGCCGCCCCCAGCCGCGTCGTCGGCAACGACGTGCGGGGGAAGTCGAAGCCGATGCCGGTGCCCGGCCCGCCCACCGCGAGGACCAGCACCAGCAGGAACAGCAGGGCACCCGGGGCGCGCCCCGGCCAGAGCAGCACCGCGGCCCACACCACGATCAACGAGCACACCACGATGAGCGCCAGCGTGCTGCGGCGCAGCGGATGCCGGGCGGTAAGGGCGCCGATGACAGGCCCCGCGAACATCGCCGCGACGGACAGCACCGTGAACAGCCCAGACGCCTGGAGCTGCGACAGTCCTTGGGCGACGATCAGGTACGGCATGCCCCACATGAAGATGAAGGCGTTCATCGAGAAGCCGGAGGTGAAGTGCACCCAGAACCCGAGCTGCGTCGCGGGATGGCGCGTCACGTCGGCGATCCGCCCCGGGATCTCGCGCAGCGGGTCGACGACCATGCCCGCGTCCTCCCCCGGCGGCGCGTTGCGCACCCACCCGATGACCGCCAGCACCGCCAGCGCGCTGGCGCCGGCCACGATGAGGAGACCCAGCCGCCAACCGAGGAGCTGGATCACGGGCAGCACGATCACCACCGACGCGATCTGGCCGAAGCCGGCGAACATGCCGGTGATCTGGGTGAGCACCGGAATCCGGCTCGGTTCGAACCAGCGTGGCAGGAGCTTGAGGATGCCGTTGAAGATGCAGGCGTCGCCGACGCCCAGCAGGATCCGGGCGACATAGGCCAGGGGCAGCTCGGTGGCCAACGCGAGCACCATCTGGCCCCCGACGATCACCAGGATGCCGCCGGTCAGCACGAGGCGGGATCCGTACCGGTCGAGCAGCAGCCCGACGGGAACCTGGGCCAGCGCGTAGACCGCGAGCTGCAGCACCACGAACGTGGAGATGATGCCGGGCGTGGTGCCGAAATGCTGGGCGGCCTCGAGTCCGGCCACGCCCAGCGAGGTGCGGTGCATGACGGCGACCGCGTAGGCGAGGAGGCCGACCCCCCACACCACCCAGGCCGCCCGGCCGTACCCGCTTGTACTCACAAAACGAACCCTACTCGTGTCGGTTACGGAGCCGGTGATTCAGAAAGCAACCGCTGGAGGACCCGGCGGTAGCCGGCCCGCAGCACCGGCACGGCGAGCCAGTGGAGCCTGCGTGGCCACCACGGCAGGTGCACCGCCTGCCGCCAGATGACGGTGGCGCCGCCGTCGTCGGGCAGGCACTCCACCCGGATCAGCCCACGGATGGCGCGCCCCTGCTTGCGCAGCCGGGCCGAGCAGCGGCCGGGACCCGCGTCGAGGTGTTCGACGACCATGGGGTCGTCGAAGCCGAACGGCCCGATCGCGGTGCGGGCGACGAACCGCACACCGGTCTCCAGCTCGGCGAACGAGGGCGCGGGGGCCAAGGTGGTGAAGGGGATGTGCCTGCTGTGGGCACGGAGATCGAGCACACGGCTGAGCGCTTCGGGAGGCGGACAATCGGCGTGCAGCGTGACCGTGAAGCGGCTCATGGGCCCCAGCCTACGAGGTCGCGGCCGGCTCACCGCACCCCCGAAATGGGGCTGGTAAACCGCAGGGACGGATGCCAGAATGAAATTGGCGTGCCCGTGTCGCATCTTCCCCGCCCGCCCTGGTGGGCGGCGGGTGGAAGTTCCGCCGGGCCCTGGGACAGCGTCCGCCTCGTCTATTCCCGAGGAGCATCATGTCCACGACGGAAACGGCCCCAGCCCCCACCCCCATCCGCGCCATCGAGCGACGCACCGCGCACCATCGTCGCTACCTGATGTGCCGGCCGGAGCATTTCACGGTCACCTACGCGATCAATCCCTGGATGGAGCCGGGCAGGCCCACCGACACGGCCCGCGCGATCGAGCAGTGGCAGAAGCTGCACGACCTGTATCTGAGCCTGGGCCACGAGGTGGAGCTGATCGAACCGGTCCCCGGCTATCCCGACATGGTCTACACGGCCAACGGCGGTTTCCTCATCGACGGCCGCGCCTACCTGCCGAAGTGCCTCTTCGAGGAGCGGGCCGGTGAGGCCCCGGCGTTCGCCGAGTGGTTCCGCACCCACGGCTTCGACACCGTGGAGCCGACGGAGGTCAACGAGGGCGAGGGAGATTTCCTCCTCGTCGGCAACACCATCCTGGCCGGCACCGGGTTCCGCTCCACGGACGACAGCCACCGCGAAGTGGGGGCAATCTTCGGCCGCGACGTGGTCTCGCTGAACCTCATCGACGCGCGCTACTACCATCTGGACACCGCCATCGCCGTGCTCGACCCCGTCCAGGGCACGGAGCACGGCGCGCCGGCCAGGGCCACCATCGCGTACCTGCCCGGGGCCTTCGACGCGGCCAGCCGCGCCATCCTCGAGGACCGCTACCCCGACGCCATCCGCGTGTCGGATGAGGACGGCGCCGTGTTCGGGCTGAACTGCGTGAGCGACGGCTACAACGTCGTCATCGCGCCCGGGGCCGAGGACTTCGCGAAGCAGCTGCGCGCACGCGGCTACAACCCCATCCCGCTCGACCTGTCCGAGCTGCTGCTCGGGGGCGGCGGCATCAAGTGCTGCACCCTGGAACTGCGCGGCAGCCACGTCACGACGGCGGGCCCGCACCCCGGAGGCGGGGAGGCGCACGTCGCGCACAACTACCACCCGCTGCCGGTGACCATCGCGTCCGCCGAGGGCGTCTGGGTCACCGACGTGGACGGGAAGCGCTACCTCGACCTCCTCGCCGCCTACTCAGCGGTGAACTTCGGCCACCTCCATCCGGCGCTCGTCGACGCCGCCACCCGCCAGCTCGAGCGGGTCACGCTCACCAGCCGCGCCTTCATGACCGACCGCCTCGAGCCGTTCGCCGAGGCGCTCGCGAGGCTCTGCGGCAAGGACATGGTGCTGCCCATGAACACCGGCGCCGAGGCCGTCGAGACCGGCATCAAGGTGGCCCGCGCCTGGGGCTACCGCGTCAAGGGCATCCCTGCGGACAAGGCGCGCATCATCGTGGCCGCGGGCAACTTCCACGGCCGCACCACCACCATCATCAGCTTCAGCGACGACCCGGTGGCGCACAACGACTTCGGCCCGTTCACGCCCGGTTTCGACGAGGTGCCCTACGGGGACGCCGACGCCATCGCCGCCGCCATCACGGAGGAGACCGCGGCGGTGCTCATCGAGCCGATCCAGGGTGAGGCGGGCGTGATCATCCCGCCCCGGGGCTACCTGCGGCGGATCCGCGAGTTCTGCGACGGGCGCAACGTGCTGTTCATCGCCGACGAGATCCAGGCGGGTCTGGGCCGCGTCGGCGAGACCTTCGCCTGCGACCGGGAGGGCGTCGCGCCCGATCTCTACCTGCTGGGCAAGGCGCTCGGCGGAGGCATCCTGCCCGCCTCCGCCGTCGTCGGGGACCGCGCGGTGCTCGGCGTGCTGCGGCCCGGGGAACACGGCTCCACCTTCGGCGGCAACCCGCTGGCGGCGGCGGTGGGGTTGCGCGTGGTGGAGATGCTGGAGACCGGCGAGTTCCAGGAGCGTGCGCGCAGGCTCGGCGAGCATCTCGCCCTGGGGCTCGGGAGGCTGCTCGGGCACGGTGTCACGGCCATTCGCGTGGCGGGCCTGTGGGCGGGCGTCGACATCGCTCCCCCGCTCGGGACCGGGCGCGAGATCAGCGAGAAGCTGATGGCGCGCGGCGTCCTCGTCAAGGACACGCACGGGCAGACCATCCGCATCGCGCCGCCGCTGGTGATAGGCGAGACGGAGATCGACTGGGCGCTGGAGCAACTCCGCCTGGTGTTGGAGGAGTCGACGCCCCGCTCGTGACGCCGCTCGGGCGGCAGCACGGGTTGGGGTGTCGGGTCAGTCTGCCAGCGTCGAGGCGTCGATCACGTAGCGGTAGCGCACCTTCGAGGCCACCACGTTGTCGTAGGCCTCGTTGATCTGGCTGGCCGGGATCACCTCGATGATGGGCCGCACGTCGTAGTCGGCGCAGAAGTCGAGCATCTCCTGGGTCTCGCGGATGCCGCCGATGTTGGAGCCGGCGATGACGCGGTTGCCGCTGATGAGGCGGCCCAGGCCGACGGTGGCGTTGCCGTCCGACGGGAGGCCGACGTTGACGACGACACCGTGGGGCCTGGTGAGGCCGACGAGGACGTTGAGGTCCACGCCGTCTGAGATGGTCGACAGCACGATGTCGAAGGAGGCGCGCATCTTCTTCATGGCGTCGCGGTCCTGGGTGGAGACATAATCCGACGCGCCGAGCTTCAGCCCGTCGTCGCGCTTGGCGAGCGTGCGCCCGAACACGGTGACGTCTGCGCCCATCTTGGCGGCGAACTGCACGGCGACGTGGCCGAGCCCGCCCATGCCGATGACGGCGACGCGCTTGCCCGGCCCGGCGCCCCAGTGCTTCAGCGGGCTGTAGGTGGTGATGCCGGCGCACATGAGCGGCGCCGCGTGCTCGAGCGACATCTCGTCCGGCACGCGCATGAGGTAGTCCTGCTCGACGGTGATGCCCTGCGAGTAGCCGCCGGCGGTGGGTTCGCCGTCGCGTCCGCGGTCGTTGTAGGTGCCGACGGTGCGCTGGCCGGCGGGCGCGGTGCAGAACTGCTCCTCACCGTCCCTGCACATCTCGCATTCGCCGCAGGAGTCCACGAAGCAGCCCACGCCGACACGGTCGCCGACGGCGAACTTGGTGACCTCTGAGCCCACCTTCGTGACCACGCCTGCGATCTCGTGACCCGCGACGAGCGGGTAGATGGTGTCGCCCCATTCGGAGCGCGCGGTGTGGATGTCGGAGTGACAGATGCCCGCGTAGGCGATCTCGAAGTAGACCTCTGTGGGGCCGGGTTCCCGGCGGGTGATGGTGGTCTTTTCGTACCGGCCGGTGGGCGAGTCGATGGCGTAGGCGATGACCTCAGGCATGAACCCGAGGTTACTCGCCGCCCAAACCGATGAGCCATTCGGCGTCGGACTCCGGCCCGGGCATGGGCGCCTCGGCGCTGGCGTCCGGGACGGTGCAGTTCATGGGCTCGCCCGGCGGCGGGCCGAATTCCTTGCCGCCGAAGATGACGTCCTTGGCGTAGGCGTAGTACGCGTCGTGTTCGCCCGTGTCGTACGGGTTGTCGAGCGCGCAGCGGCCCACGTAGTAGCCGATGACGTCTGCCCAGACCTCGGTGACCTTGCTGCCGGCGTACTCCGAGAAGCGGCCTTCCTTGGCGTACAGCTTCTTGAAATCGGTCCAGTAGGCCGGCTCCGAGTAGCGGTCCGAGTTGAGCACGTGGGCCAACTCGTGGGCGACGAGGCGGGTCAGGCGTCCCTCGTCACCGGAATCCAGCGCGCGCTGGAACTTGGCGAAATCCAGGGAGACGTAGCCGCTCCTGGTGAGGCTCCAGTCGCCCCACGCGTAGCCGCGGATGTTGGTGGTGTTGATGCCGACGGTGCCCGTGACCTTGCTCTGCAGGTCTTTGCGGTAGGAGGTGCACTCCATGGCGTCGAGCGTCTCCCAGAGGATCTTGATCGACGGGCGGCGCGCCTCCGTCCACTGCGAGCCGGCCAGCTTGAAGCCGAAGTTGGCGGCGAGCTGCGCCTGGATGTCCTCGATGGACGCGCCGTCGGGGAACGGGAAGGTGGAGGCGCAGGGGCTGGGGATGCCGGTGACCGGTACGACCGGCTCAGGGGCGATCGGAAGCGCATCCGCGGTGGTGGCGGCGATCGAGCCAACCGCTACAGCAGCCAGCGCTGCGAGCGAGGCGATCAGTTTGCGCACGTGTTGTCTCCCGATGATCTTCGTCGATTCCGACAGGACAAGAGTTCCTTAGAATTCTCAGGAAATCAAGCCGGGCCAATGCTACCGGTTGCCATCACTCACGGCGGCTGATTGCCGATGCCCGCCCGAGTTATCCACAGCCCTCGCGCTGAGTGCAGGAAGTGACCCCTTCGCGGCCTAGATTCGCGTTCGCAGGAGGGGGCCAATGCTCAACACGGACAGACCGACGAAACCAGACCTGACACCGCCCTCGGCGCCGCGGCCCGAGGCGGTCCAACTCCGAGCCCGGCGCAGCCCGAAGCTCATCGCGCTGGGCGTGCTGCTCGTGACGCTGGGTGGCATAGGCGCCGCGCTGCTCTACACGATGAACGCGGACCAACGGGCCGTCGTGGCCATGGCGGTCGACGTGGCCAGGGGCGACGTGGTGGACCGCGACGACCTCATGGTGCTCGAAGTGCCCGGTTCGCTGGCAGTCGCGGCGGAGGGTGCCGAATCGCTGGAGTCCCTCGTCGGGCAGGTCGCGCGCACAGATCTGCCTCAGGGGTCCTTCCCCCTGCGTCGCCATGTGGGCGAGGAACCACTCCCCGCAGGACAGACCCTCGTGGGCCTGCGGTTGGCGCTCGGCAAGCTGCCGGCCAGCGACCTGCCGCCCGGCACCACGGTGCGCTTGGTCGGGCTGCTCGACGGCGCCGACACCGCCGTCGACGCTCTGGTGGCCACCCGTCCGCAACTGCTCGACGACGGCGCCAGCTACGCACTCGACGTCCAGGTGGCAGACGGGGAGGCCGACACCGTCGCCAGGCTGTCGGCAGCGGATCAGGTGGCCCTCGTCGTGACGACGGAGGGCTGATGGCGGTCATCCTCCTCACCTCCGCCACGGGCGCCCCCGGCGTGACGACGACGTCGCTCGGCTTCGCGCTCACCTGGCCGCGCCACGTGCTCCTGGCAGACTGCGACCGCGAGCCCGGTCAGTCGGTGCAGGCCGGTTACCTGCGGGGCATGGACCACGGGGGTCGGGGCCTCATGAGCCTCGCGCACCTCAACCGGGAGGGCAGCCCGTTGGCCCCAGAGCTGTGGCGCCAGACCCTCCCCCTCGTCGACGGCGGCGACGTGCAGCGGCGGTTCCTCCCCGGGTTCACGTCCCCTGGCGCGTCCCGGCTCTTCGAGCACGTGTGGCCGGTCCTCGGCGAGGCACTCGAGTCGCTCGACGGTCAGGGCGTCGACGTGCTGATCGACGCGGGTCGCCTCTCGACGAGCGGCCTGCCGCTGGGTCTCCTCAGCGCCGCAGACGTGGTGCTAGTGACCGTCCGTTCGTCACTTCGCTCCTTGGCGGGAGCGCGGATCCACCTGCCCACGCTGAATGATCAGGTGGCGGCGCTTTCACGGCAGCCCGCCGTGGGGCTGGTGGTGGTGGGCGGCGGGCGGCCGTACTCGGCCTCGGAGATCGCGGCCCAGTTCGCCGTGCCGGTCTGGGCCGAGGTGCCGTGGGAGCAGAAGTCCGCCGACGTCCTCAGTGATGGCGAGCGCGAGCCGCGCCGGTTCTTCGAAGGATCGTTCATGGGCCGGTTGAGGGCGGACGCGAAGGCGGTCTCAGAGCGACTCAGCCGGGCGCGGCAGGCAGCGACGCTGGTGAGCGGAGGAATCAGATGAGCGTGCACGAACTCCCACCGTTGTCGGGAGCGCTCGGCCGGCTCGGCGCCTCCCCGGCCGGGCCCATGCTGCCGACGCGTGCCGCGCGGGCTGCCAGCTCGCCCGCCACGCCGCCGCGCATGCCTGGGCCGCCGTCGACCGTGGACTGGCAGCTGGTGGTGACACTCCGACGGGAGGCGGCCGAGGCGATTTCCCTCGCCGGTTCGGAATGGCTCACCGGCCACGGCCAGCCCATGCCTGAGGCCGACAGGCGCGTCCAGGGCCGCTCCGTCATCCGGCGCGTGGTCCACGCTCACGCCCAGGCACTCGGCGACTCCGGCGAGGCGCTGTGGCCCATGGAACTCGAGACGCGCTACGCCGACGCCGTGGAGAGCGCCATCTTCGGGTACGGGCGGCTCCAACCGCTCTTCGAGATCCCGGACGCCGAGAACATCGAGATCCACGGCTGCGACTCGGTGATGATCCAGTACGGCGACGGCAGGCGGGTGGCCCACCCCGCCGTCGCGGATTCCGACGAGGAGCTCGTCGACGCGATCCGCTTCCTGGGGGAGACCGCCTCGCCGCCGCGCCCCTTCGACGACCTCCATCCGACGATGACCCTCGCCCTCGGGAGCCGCTTCCGGTTGCACGCGATCGGCTTCGGCCTGTCGTACCGGCCGAGCGTCGTCATCCGTCAGCACCGGCTCACCGACGTGACGCTGTCAGACCTGGCCGAAACCGGCATGTTGCCGCCGCACGTCGCCAGGCTGCTGCAGTCGGCGGTGCTCGCCAGGAAGTCCGTGGTGATCTCAGGCGACCAGGGGGCGGGCAAGACCACCCTGCTGCGGGCATTGATCGCCGCCATCCACCCCAACGAACGATTCGGCACCCTCGAGACGGACTACGAGCTCCTGACCCACCTGCTGCACAACCGGCGCAACGTCCTGGCACTGCAGGCCCGGGTGGGGATGGGCGAGACCTCCGGCGGCGTCGGGGTCGGCGACTACACCGTCGCAGACCTCATCCCCGAGGCGCTGCGGCAGAACCTGACCCGTCTGGTCGTCGGAGAGGTGCGTGGCGCGGAGGCGGGCGCCATGTTCGAGGCCCTGCAATCGGGCGCGGGAGTGCTCAGCACGACGCACTCCCACTCGGCCACCTCCACCATCGACCGTCTGGCCGCGCGGGTAGCGCAGGGACGCGTGCTCAGCATCGAGGACGCCATGAACCAGATCGCGCACCACATCGACTTCCTCGTGCACGTGCAACTCACCGACGACACGTGGCGCGGCGGTCAGCGTCGCCGCTTCGTCTCCGAGGTGCGCCAACTCACCGGATCCGTCGAGGCCGGCCGTCCCGCGACGCACCTCGTCTACCGGGCCGCAACCGGCTCCCAGCAGGAGTGGTTCCAGCCGGAGGCCGCCATGTCCGCGGAGCTCGCGGAGTTCGACGGGGCGTCGTTATGGGGGTGATGGTGGCCGCAGCCCTGGGGTGCGCGGTCGGGTTGGGCTTCACGGTGCTGGTGGCCGGCCTGCGCCGCACCCACCACCCTCTGTCCACAAGTTCGTCCACAGGCGTGTGGACAACACTCAGACGGTGGTGGACAAGGCTCACACCCCGACGGAGAGCGTGGTTCGGGGGCGCCCTCGGCGCCGGCGTGCTGGCGACCGTCATCACCGGATGGTTGCCCGCCCTGCTGCTGGTGCCCGGTGCGGCGATCATCGTGCCGTTGCTGCTCATGGCGCCGCCCAACCGGGAGATCGAGGTGATCGCAGCTCTGGACAGGTGGGTCAGGCTGCTCGCCACCGCGCTCTCCTCGGGCAAGTCCATCCGCGATGCCATCTTCGCCACCAGGCAACAGGTGCCGCCGGTCTTGGCCGGACCGGTCGTCCGCCTGTGCGTGCGCCTCGATCAGCGCTGGACGATGCGTGACGCGCTCTTCGCCCTCGCCGACGAGCTCCGCTCAGCGGATGCCGACGCGGTGGTCGCCGCCCTGGTGATCGCCGCAGGCCGCGGCGGGGCCGGTGCCCGCGCCACCCTCGCCGCACTCTCGGACACCAGCCAAGACCGGCTCCGCGCGCTGCGCGAAGTGGCGGCCGAGCGTGCGAAACCGAGGGCGGTGGTCCGGCAGGTGACCTACATCACCCTGGCCGTACTGGGCGCGGCGCTGCTCTTCAACGGCGAGTTCTTCGCGCCCTACCGCTCCCCGCTGGGGCAGTTGCTCGCCGTCACCCTGGCCTGCGCCTATCTGGGCTGCCTCGTGGTGCTGCGGCGCCAGACCGTGCCGCCCATGGCGCCGCGCTTCCTGAGGAGCCAGACGTGATAATGGGACTGGCCATCGCCTTCGGCATGGTGGCAGGTCTCGGGGCGTTGCTGGTGGTCCGAGGGGCGCTCGCTGCCCCCGTCCGGCTGGACGACGCGCTGGCGCTGCTCGACAGGCGGCACACCTCGCCCGAAACAGCCGGCTCCGCCGGACTCGACAACTGGGGTGAGCGCCTCCACCGCCGGCTCCGGCTGCCCCTCACTGCCCGGCAGCAGCGGCTGCTGCTCATGCAGGACCGCACCGTCGGCGACTTCTTCGTGGAGAAGCTCGTCTGGACGGTCACTGGATTCTTCCTCCCCGCCCTCTGGGGCGGGCTGCAGTTCGCGATGGGGCGCCCGGTAGGCCTCACTCCTTTCCTGGTGGCGCTGGCCGGAGCGACCGCCGGCTCCTTCATCGCGGATCTCCGGCTGCGCTCCGGCTCCGAGGAGCAGAAGCGCTCAGCGGTCGACGGGATCCACACGTTCTTCGACCTGGCGGTGCTGGAACGCCTCGCCAATGCCTCGGCCGCGCAGGCTGCGGCGAACGCGGCCGCCATCTCCGACGCCGCGCTGTTCAGGCGGATCTCCGCCGGGCTCGAGCGGGCGCGGATGGAGCAGGTGCAACCGTGGCCGGAGCTTCGGCGCATCGCGGCGGAGTGGGGCATTCCGGAACTGGCCGACTTCAGCGACGTCATGCAACTCGAGGAGCAGGGTGCCGGTGTCGCCGACGCCCTCCGCGCCCGCGTGCGCGAACTTCGCGACGCGCACCTCAGCCAGCAGAAGGCGAAGGCGCAGGAGGCCAGCGAGGCGATGACCCTCTGGATGACCATCCCCGCGCTCCTGCTCGGCGTCGCCCTGGTCGCCCCGGCGCTCCTCACCCTGATCGGGGGTTGATGTCAAGCCTTTCCTCCCCCTGTGGACAACTTTTCCGACTTTCCTGCCAGACCTGTGGATAACAGGTGTACCGAGCTCCCGATCAACCAGAGTGTCCTTTGAGGAGGAACCATGTCAGCAATCCACCAGACCGTAGAACTCATCGTCCGCGCCCTCGTTCCGGCCCCGCGTCGCGACGAGCGTGGCCTCAGCCAGAGCACCGAGAACGCCATCCTGCTCGCGGGAGCGGCCGGCATCGCCGTCATCATCATCACGGTCATCACCGCCTACGTGACCGACAACCTGCCGGGCTGACGTGAGGACTCTCGGCATCCGACTGGCCTCGGCGGGCTCGGCGATCCTCGCCCTGGGCGCGCTGCTCGTCGGCGTGCCGTGGTTCCTGTACCGGTTCACCGACGCCACGCACCTGCTGGGGGTCGACTCGGTCACGGCCCTCACCCTGGGGGCAGATTCCCGGCTCATCCTCGGGCTCTTCAGCGTCGTGGCCTGGGCCGCGTGGGCGGTCGTGGCGCTCACGGTGCTGCTGGAACTGATCGCGGTGCTCAGCAGGCAGCGGATCCGCGTGACGCTGCCGGGCACCGGCTGGCTGCGTCCGGCGGTCGGCGCCCTCGCGATGGCGGCGGTCGCCTCCCCCACCCTGGCCATGGCGGACGGTGGCACCACCCCACTTGTCGCGGAGCCACCACGCGCTCCTGCCGCCGCGGGGATGGACGCGACGGCGCCCGCCGCCTCGTCGACCGCCCCAGCCGGGCGTAGCTATACGGTGCAGCCAGGTGACGAACTCTGGGCCATCGCAGAGCTCGAACTGGGTTCGGGAGAGCGCTGGCGGGAGATCGTGGCGCTGAACGAGGGCGTCTCGGATGTCTCGCGTCTCCACCCGGGCGACATCCTCACGCTGCCCGACGACGCCGCGAAGCCTGCGCACACGGTGGTGGTTCAGGAGGGCGACACCCTCTGGCACATCGCGGGCGCCGAACTGGGAGATCCCAGCCGCTGGCCCGAGCTGCACCGGGCCAACGCAGACACGGTGGCAGACCCGGACCTGATCGAGGTGGGGTGGGAACTCCGCCTACCTGAGGGCGCTGCAGGCGCCGTCGCTCCCGTCGCAGAACCGGCCCCCGAGGCAGTCGCCGAGCCGACGACTCCCCCCACCGTCGAGCAGGCCGAGTCGCCCACCACGTCCCCACCAGGGTCCCCCGAGGAAGCGGTTGCTGAAGCCTTCGGGCGGGGGTACCCCATCGACGCAGCGCTACCGGAGCACCCTCAGGATCCCGCTGCCGCGGCTGGCCAGGAGGCCACAGAGACAGACGCAGGTGCGGACGCCGACGATCAGGACACCGGATCAGCCGAGGACTTCTCGGGGATGCTCGAACCCGTGGGCGCGGCGCTGGCCAGTTCCGTGCTGCTGGGCGTGGCAACGCGGCGTCGGGCGCAGGTGCTCGCCCGGGCGCTGGGCCGTCGCCTGATCCCCGTGCCCCGGCAGGTCTCGCAGTTCTGGACGGCGTTGGCGCACAGAGCTGAGACGACGGACGCCGCGGCCCCTGATTCCGGGCCCACCGCCGTGGTGCTCGGTTGGGACGGTGAGGAAGCCGTCCAGGTGAACCTCGAGGCCGAGCGGGCCGTCCTCTTCGACGGCGACGGGGCCGTGGCTGCACTGGGCGCAGTCGTGACGGAACTGTCCTGCAACCCGTCGGCCAGCAGCGTGTCGCTGGTCGTGGTGGGCGGCGACGACTGGGTGCGGGCCCTCGACGACCCCCGCGTCAGCGGTGAGAGCGGCATCCCCGCGGGGCTGCACCGGTTGGCACGTCTTTGTTCCGAGCGCCGACTCGCGATGCGCCAAGGCACGCTGGCTGCCATGCGCGCAGACGACAACCTACGCGATGCCTTCGCGCCCACCGTCGTCGTCTTCCTGGAGGGCCTGGAGCCGGCCCACCTCGACGCGGTGGGCGATGCCCTCGCGCTGGGCGAGGTGGGCGTCTCGGTGGTGGCGCCGACGGCGGGGCCATCCCCGCTCCCGTTCTCCCGGGTGCTCGTCAGCCCGCAGCAGGGCCTGTTCCGGGGCCGTAGCTTCACCCCTCAGCTCGTCACCGCTCCCGCCCGCCGGGCGCTCGTCGAGCTGTTCGCCACCACCGGCCGGCTCGACACGGAGCCCGCGCCCTGGTGGAGGGGCGACGACGACCTCCCTCCCAACGTTCTCCCCCTCCCCCGGCTGGACCGCCCCGAGGAGCGACCCATGACCACCATGCTCAGCTCGCCGCCCCATCCCGTGCTCTCCCTCCTCGGGCCGGTGGAACTGGGCGGGACCACCGGTACCGCACCCACCCGCGCGCTGGGGCAATGCATGGAGTACTGCGCCTGGCTGCTGCAGAACCCCGGTGCCACGCCCACCCGGATGCTGCGCGACCTCCAGGTGGCGGATGCCACCCGCCGCTCGAACATGAGCCGCCTGCGCACCTGGCTGGGGGCAGACCCGTCCGGCCAGCCCTACCTGCCGGACGCGTACACCGGCAGGATCGCGCTCGACGAACGCGTCACGTCAGACTGGGAGCAGTTCGTCGCCCTGCTCAGCGGCGGCGTGAACATGGCGGGCAGCCACGCCCTCCGGGACGCCCTCACCCTGGTGCGCGGCGAGCCGCTCGGCACCTTCGGGTTCCAGTGGCAATGGGCCCAGCAACTGCGCGCGGACATGATCGCGACGATCGTCGACGCCGCCTGCGTCCTCGCGGACCGCTCGCTCAACCAGGGAGACCTCGAGACCGCCATGTGGGCCATCGCCCGGGGTCGGCTCGGCTCGCCCTCAGATGATGCGCTCGCCGTGCGGGAGATCGAGGCCCTCGTCAGGGCGGGTCGTCAGACCGACGCTGAGCACGCCGTCGTCCGGCTCAACCGGGCGTTGCGGGCCGACGCCCGTGACCTGGAGCCGGCACTCGCCCTCCGGGTCCAGGACGCGATGCAGACGCCGGCCCGGCGGGCCCTGTCCGAATGAGGAGGGGCGGGTGGCAACCGCCACCCGCCCCGCTTCACATCAACCGCTCAGGGGTCAGACGCGCTCCTTGAACAGCACGATGTTGTTGAACACCCACTCATTGCTCTGGGTGAACGTGTACCCGCCGGTGGGCTTCGCATGCGCCTGGTACACCGTCACCTTCGCGTAGGAGCGGCAGCCGCCCCGGCCGGTGGCAGCCGTGTCGCACTCGGTGCGCCACATGCGGCCGTCGGTCGCGGTCCACGCCCCCGTGAACCCCAGCGGGTTCTTCGCCCAGTCGGCGCGGGTCATGTACGGCAGGTAGGTGAGGTTGTTGAACGCCCAGCCCGTGGTGCGCACGAACTTGCCGTCCTCCACCTTGATCGTCGTGGCCCAGATGTAGGTCCAGCAACGCTCGGTCTGCGAGTACAGCTCACATGTGGTCTCCCACTTGCGGCCGTTGAGGTCGTGGTAACCCGGCAGCGTGTAGGGAGGGGTGCGCACGAAGTCCGGCTTACCGGGCGACGTGGGCGGCGTGACGGGCGGCGTGACCGGCGGCTTCGTCGGCTCCACCTCGCGCAGCACCACCGGGTAGGCCCAGGCGTTGACCGCGCTGGTGGCACTCTCCTGGAACGAGATCAGGATGGTGCCGTCCTCGCCCATCAGCGTCTCCAGGTCTGCTGCGTCCAACGCCAGACGGACGGTGGAGGCACCTGTGCCGATGGCCTTCTCGACGGAG
This sequence comes from Tessaracoccus sp. ZS01, assembly GCF_022342445.1. Taxonomy (NCBI): domain Bacteria; kingdom Bacillati; phylum Actinomycetota; class Actinomycetes; order Propionibacteriales; family Propionibacteriaceae; genus Tessaracoccus; species Tessaracoccus sp. ZS01. Next base: position 126,805 of record NZ_PQFE01000006.1, read on the forward strand.
CCGAGCAGACGCCCACCCATGTCATCGCCCCACGGCGCGGCCGCGGTGTCGGTGGCGAGGTCACAGGTGGAGAAGCCCCACTCGTCGCCCTCACAGCTGGACACCCAGACCGGGATGGCGGCGGGGTTGCCGTTCCAGGCGAAGGCACGCAGCGTGCCGGCCTTGGCGCTGGCCACGGAGATGGTGGCACCGTCGTCGTCGAACGAGACGTCCTGCACGGTGAGCGCACGGCTCGCGTTCAGACCCGCGATGGTCACGCCGCGGGCGGCGGACTGGTAGATGGTCTGAGGCGACTCGACGCCGAGCAACGCCTGATCAGGGATCTGCGGCGTGTCCGGAGTGGTCGAACGACCCTCAGGCGCCGTGTAGCCCTCAAGGTAGGCGTGGCCCCAGCGGTACGGCTCGGACTGCTGGCTTCCGAACGGCGACCACGCCGTGCGCGTCTTGCCGATGAAGGTAGCCACGTCGGAGTCGTACGGCGTCACGTTGAGACCCAGGTAATCCGGGTCCACCACGTTGGTCGCCTGGGCGCCCGTGGGGGCGGTGCTGGTCACCACTGCCGCAGGCAGGTTCTCCAGCGGGATCTTCACCTCGACGGTGAACCCGCCGTCGACGTAGGTGCCGTCCTCGTTGAGGTCGAAGTCGACAGCCACTTCCTGGCCGGGCGAGTTGGGCCCGCCCTCAACGGTGGCGGCCAGCGGACCGGACGAGAAGCCCTGGTGGTTGTCGGCGTCGCGGCTCCAGCACGGCCCGTTGGGGCCCTGACCCGCGGCACCCGAGGCGTCGTCCGTGAACGGCATGATGCCGGTCTTGAACGTCGTCGACGTGTCGCGCGACCCCCCGAGGGGATCGAGGAGCACCTCCACCGAATCCACCAGCCAGTGGCCGAAGCAACGCTCAGGTGTGGCGGCGGCGCTGGCGATGTTGTCCACCACGAACGCCTGGGCGTAGAGGGCGTCGCCGTGCCAGGCGAGCCTCACAGTGCTGCCCGCGCCACAGTCGGTGCCGTCGGGATCACAGGCCTGGCCCTCCCAGCGGCGGCCGATGTCGAGCGGGGCGCCGTAGAACTCATCGGCGACACCGTCAACCACGAGCGCCACCTCAGCCTCCGGGATCACCGTGGTGGGCACCACGTACAGCCGCAGCGTCTCGGTGCTGGTCGAGCCGAGCGCGGTGGCCGTCGTCACGATCGGCACCTCCGCGATCCGTCCGCCCGGATCTGCCGGGTCAGTGTGCGTGACGACGAAGTCGACGGTCGTCTGGGCGCCGGCGGCCAGCGCCGTGTAGGGCTGGGTGGCCTGGTCGACGGTGAACCCGGCCGGGACGGTGACCGAGACGTTGCCGCTCTGGGGCACGGTGGTGCGGTTGCTGACGATCACGGGGATCGTCACCGACTCGCCCGCGCCGATCTGGCGCTCGGCCGCGGAGCGACCCGACACCCGGGAGAACTCATCGGCCCACGCTTCGTAGGAGGCGAAGTTGCCCCACCGCTCGAACTGGCCCTCGACGCCTGCGACGAGCTGCACGCGGGTGTCGTTGTACGCGGTCACGGAACCGTTGCTGAAGCGGGCCTCGATCTTGTAGCGGGCCAGTGCGGCGTCGTCGGCCGGCGTCACTGTGAGCGTCACGCTGGATTCAGCGTCGGCGCTGATGGGGCCGAGTTCCGTGTCACCGGTGACGGCCCAGCCTTCGGGCAGCCCGAGGGTGACGTCGCCGGCGGCGATCGTGCCTTCGCCCGACTGCGCGGTGACGGTCACGTCGAACGGCACGCCGGGCGCCTGGAAGTAGTCGCCCACGTCGATCGTGTAGGTCGAACCCAGCGGCATGCCGCCCGGATCCGCGATCACGCTGCCGAACAGGAGGGCGTCGTCGCGGGCGTTCGCGGCGGTGCCATTGGGCTGGAACGGCACGATCGACCGGGAGATGCCGTAGCGCTGACAGAACGGCTCGAAGATGCCGGTGTGCTTGGTGCGGGCCTGGGTGGGATGGCCACGGTTACCCTCGCGGCCCACCTGCGCCCACGTCATGAGCGTGCCGGGCTCCTGTTCCTGCACGTTGCCCTCGAGCCACGCGTAGGGGGACTCGAAGCCCGTCCACGTCCCCACGACGGTGAACTGGTTGTTGTCCGCAGGCACGAAGCCCGCATTGCATTCGGGTCCGAGCACCCCACCCGTACCGTTCGTGGCACCGCCGGAGGTGGTCACCTTGACCTGCCACGGTTCCACCGCGTCAGGACCGGTGAGCTGCTCCGGGAACGCGGTGGGATCCGCGGCCATCTGGGCCGCCTCCCAGTTCACGCGGCCGGCGTACTGGTGGTGTCCGTGACCTGCGGGGCTGGGCGCGAAGCCCATGAGGATCTCAGGCTGCGTCTGGCGGATGATGTGCACCACCTGGCGCTGGATGCGCTCGGAGCCCCAGACGTCCTCGGTGAGGGCGGCGCTGGTGTTGTACCAGAAGTCCACTGCGTCGATGTTGTAGATGTCGTACACGCCCGAGCGGTAGAAGGAGGTGCGGTCCTCGTTCTCGCGGCGCAGGCCGAGATCCGGGCCGGCCTCGTCGCCGACCGAGTTCGAGCCGCCCTCACCACGCGTGAGCATGACGACGCCGCACTTGACGTCGTAGCGGTCAGTCCAGACGCCACAGGGGGTGGTGAAACCGGCGTCATCATCGGGATGGGCCCAGATGCCGAGCACATCGATCTTGTTGGGATTGACCTCGGTGGTCACGGACGGCTCGCCCACGGCGAGCTCCACGTCCTGCGCCCACGCTGGGACTTGTAGACCGAAGCCGACGGCCAATGCGCCGACCAGGGCCAGCAACTTGCGTCTCATCAGGGAACCTCCAATGGCAACGACGGCGTTGCCCTAGTTGGATGAGGATGATGGTCATACTAGGCACGACCTGTGTGCATTTGCGAGGGTCTGCGCGAAGTTGATTGAAAAGGGCTGTCAGCTCCGGGGCTCGGCACCCGGAACCGGGCGCGCGAGGGGCGAGTCCGCATCTGAGGCCAGGGCGAACGTGCCCTGGGCCCGGCGCACCCCGTGCACCTGGTGGGTGGGGATGAGGTCCGCCAGGAACGCGTATTCCCGGCCGATGTGTGCCGCGCGGAGGTCGCCCTCCTCGCGGAGCTTCTCGAGGTTGCGCCACCAGTCGGCAAGGTCGCCCCAGCCGGGAGCGGCCAGCGAGCCGCCGAACTGCCGCACCGCCAGCGATGAGCTGAGCGAGGCGAACTGCAGCCGCTGCTCCAGGCTCCAGCCGGAGATGGTGCCCAGGATGATGGCGGCGGCGAACACGTCACCGGCCCCCGTCGGGTCGATGGCGTCGACGGCGACACTGGGGCAGTAGGCCTCCTCCCCCGTCGTGTTGTCGATGGCGTACGAGCCCCGCACGCCGTCGGTCACCACCGCCAGCGGCACGAGGTTGGCGAGCGCCCGGACGGCGTGGCTCGGCCGGTCCGTGCGCGTGTAGCCCATCGCCTCCACGGCGTTGGGGGTGAAGGCGTGGCACTGGCTGAGCGGCGCGAGGTGCGCCTTGTCCCAACGCCCCGTCTCGTCGAAGCCGACGTCAGCGAACATCAGCGTGTTGTCGTGGCGGAGCTTGTCCCACCAGAGGCCGGGCCGCTTCAGGTCGACGGCTGCGGCGCGGGCGGCGGGGGCGGTGAGCAGGAGGTCGTCGAGGGGTTCGGGGAGGACGTGTTCGTGGGTGACCATGCCGCGGTCGCCCCTGAAGGCCATGGACACGGTGATGGCCGAGTGGAAGTTCTGGAAGCGCCGCGAGCAGGACAGGTCGATGTGCTCCTGGTTGGCCAGCGTGTCCCACATCCAGTCGGCGTAGGCGTCGTCGCCGAAGCCGGCGACCAGACCGGTGCGCAGGCCCAGCCGGGCCGTCGCCGTCGACAGGTTCGCGATGCCGCCCGGGCACGAGCCCATGCCGGTGCTGAACAGTTCCTCGCCGGGCTCCGGGAGCCGGGGGAGACCCGTGAAGATCAGGTCGAAGAAGAGCGGGCCGGTGGTCACCACGTCCAGCGGCGGGTCCTCGTCGGAGCGCAGGTCCGCGAGCGGATCCCAGTCCCAGCAGTCGTAACAGACGGGTTCCTGGTGCTGATGCTGGTTCATTCCTTCGACGCTCCTTCCAGCATGCCGCTGATGAAGTAGCGCTGGAGCAGCAGGAACACCAGGATGATGGGTGCCGCGATGATCACGCCCGCAGCGGCGAGCAGCGCGTGATCAGAGGTGTACTGGCCCTTGAAGATGGCCAGGCCGAGAGGCGCGGTGCGCCACTGCCCGCCGGGGCTCATGATCAGCGGGATGAGGAACTCGTTCCAGGTCCACATGAACATCAGCACGGCCACCGTCGCGATGGACGGCAGCGACGGCGGCACGATGATGCGCCACAGCGCGGCCATGCCGGAGGTGCCGTCGATGGCGGCCGCCTCGATGAGGTTGCGGGGCAGGGCGCGGAACTGGGCGCGCATCCAGAACGTGCCGAAGGCCACCGACTGCGCGATCTGCGGCGCGGCGATCGCCCAGATGGTGTCCGTGAGGCCCAGGTTGCGCAGGTCGAAGAACAGCGGGATGACGATGGCCTCGGACGGCACCATCAGGCCCAGGAGGAACAGGTAGAACAGCACCGTGGACCCGCGGAACTGCATCGTGCCGAACGCGTAGCCGGCCAGGATCGACAGGACCAGCGCCACACTCACCACGAGGAGCGCCACCAGCAGCGAGTTGGTCAGCGCCGTGCCGAAGCGGCCCAACTCCCACGCCGTGACGAAGTTCTCCCAGTGGAACGCTCCTCCCACGACGCCGATCTGCGGGCGCAGCGAGGTGAGGAGGATGGTGATGATGGGGAACAGCGCGAAGAGCGAGAAGAGGCTGAGGATGAGGTAGTTCATCAGCTTCTCGCCGGCCGAAACCTTCACCGTCGCACCTCCTTCTCTTCACCGATGCGCGACACGAACACGTTGATGATGAACACCAGCAGCGTCAGCACGATCGCAACGGCCGACGCCGAGCCCACCTGCTTGAGGTTGAACGCGCGGTTGTAGACCTCATAGCTGGGCACCGTCGTCGCCGTGCCGGGCCCGCCGGAGGTGGTGACGTAGACCAGGTCGAACGTCTTCAGCGCGGCGATGATCGTGAGCACGAGCGCGGTGGTGATCTCGGCGCGGACGCTGGGCAGCGTGATGGCGAAGAACTCGCGCACCGGGCCGGCGCCGTCGAGGCGGGCCGCCTCGTAGAGGTCGTTGGGGATGCGGCTCATGCCGGCCAGGAGCAGCAGCATGACCAGGCCGGTGGACAACCAGAAGCCGATCATGCCGACGGCGGGGAGCGCGAAGTCCGGGTCGCCCAGCCAGCCGCGCGCGAAGTCACCCAGGCCGACGAGTTCGAGCACCGCGTTGAGCAGGCCGCGCGGCGAGTAGATCTGGTACCAGGCGACGGCGACCACGACCAGCGCGATCACCTGCGGCATGAAGATCACGACGCGGAAGAACCCGAGGCCACGGACCTGGCCGCGCCGCAGCACTGCGGCGAGCACGAGGCCCACCACCAGAGGCAGGATCGAGTAGAAGAAGATCAGGACCAGCGCGTGGCTGATGGCGGCGAGGAAGCGACGGTCGCCGAGCAGGTCTGCGTAGTTACCCAGCCCCACGAACGTGGAGGGGCCGAAGCCCGGCCAGTCGTACAGCGAGAACTGGCCGGCCCTCAGCAGCGGATAGAGCAGGAAGGCGGCGTAGACGAGGAAGGCGGGCAGCAGGTACAGATAGGGCGTCGCCCGCCCGCGGATCACCGCGGACGGGTTGCCCTTCCCCCGCCTACCTCGTCCTGCCATGGGTCACTCGCCCGTGAAGCCCTTGTAGTCGTCCTCGAACGCCTGGAGCACCTCGTCGGCCGAGCGCTGGCCGCCGAGGACCTCCTGGAGGCCCTGGCCGGCGGTGTCGGAGAACGTGGGCGTGGCGTAGTCGAGGTACGGCAGCAGCGTGCCCTCCTGGGATACCTTGTCGAACGCCTCGAAGATCTCCTTCTGGACGCCGGATTCAGGCGCCAGGTCGGCGGCGCCGAGCACCGGGAAGCCGCCGTTCTCAGCGATCAGCTTCATGGCCTCGTCGCTGGTGATGTAGTCGATGTAGGCCACGGCCGCGTCCTTGTTCTCGGCGTTGGCCGGGATGGAGAACGGGATGCCGGTGCCGCCGGTGGTGGCGAGTTCGCCGTTGACTGCGGGCGGCGGGGCCATGAAGCCGAGGTCCTCGCCCATCACGCCCTCCATGTCGGTGCCCAGCCAGGAGCCGCCGGGCAGGAAGACGCCGGTGCCCTTGGTGAAGTCGTTCCAGGCGGCGTCGTAGTCGGTGCCGTTGGGCGAGGTGCCGAAGTAGCCCTCGGCCCCCCACTTGGCGAACTGTTCCATGGCGGCCTTGTTGCCGTCGGAGACCCAGCTGGCGCCGGCGTTGCCCATGCCCAGCTTCACGGCCTCTTCGGGCTCAATGTAGTTGGCCATCAGCGGGCCGAAGACGTGGATGGCCGGCCAGCCCTCGATGTTGCCGAGGATCATCGGCTGCTCGCCGGCCTCCTTCGCCTGGTCCAGGATGGCGAAGTACTCGTCCCAGGTGGTGGGCAGCTCGGCGCCCAGTTCCTCGAGCTTCTTCTTCGAGTAGAAGATGCCGACGATCTCACCGGTCTGCGGGAGCCCGTACAGGTTGCCCTCGCCGAACGTCGTGCCGTCGGCGGAGTACCGCACCTTCGAGAGCACCGAGGCCGGGAAACGGTCCTCCCAGCCGTACTGCGCCGCGTACGGCGACAGGTCGGTGAGCTGACCGGCCGTGACGAACTGGCCCATGTCGCCGCGGGCGTTGTTGACCTGCACGACATCGGGCACGTCGTTGCCGCTCAGCGCCAGGGAGACCTGCGCCTTGAGGTCGTCGAAGGACTGGCTCTGGCGGTCGATGGTGATGTTGGGGTACTTCTCCATGAACGCTTCGTTGAGGGCGACGAGCGCGTCGTTCTGGCTGCCGCGGACCTCCTGGTCCCACACGGTGAGCGTGATGTCGCCCAGGCTGCCCGGGTCGACGCTGGGCTCAGCCGCGGCGCTCGACCCGCCGTCGGCAGGGGCGGCGGTCTCATCCGGGGCGTCAGATCCGGGGGCGCAGGCTGCGAGCATGCTCAACGACGCAGCGGCCGCAACGGCCGCCTTGAGCAGCCGGCTGATGGGACTGGGCGACATGGGGGTCCTCCTTGACGGTCTGTGGCTCTGAGTCTGCCACGTTCTGTTTGGTGATGATCGATGTTTAGCGATAATGATTGGACATCGCGGCTAGGGTCAGTGTCATGCTGACAGATGTGCGCCTCCGCAGGGTGGCGGAGTTCGTGCACGCGAAGGGCTCCGCGTCGGTGCCCGAACTCGCCAGCACGCTGGGTGTGTCCGAGGCTACCGTCCGCCGCGACCTCCAACAGCTCTCCGACGCGGGCCTCGTCGAGCGGGTGCGCGGTGGCGCCTGCCGGCCGCACAGCATCCGCCCCGAGGCCGACCACGCCGCCTTCGACGTGGTGGCCGGGCAGGAAACCCACGAGAAGCGCCGGATCGCCAAGGCCGCAGCCGCGTTGGTCAACGACGGCGACGTGGTGGCGCTCGACATCGGCACCACCGTGTTCGCCATGTGCCCCTACCTGCGGTCACGGTCGATCACCGTGGTCACGGCCTCCCTGGCGGTGGTGGCGAAACTCAGCGACGCCCCGCACGTCGACCTCGTGGTGATGGGCGGCGTGCTCAGGCCCAATTACCAGTCTCTGGTGGGGGTGCTGACCGAGTCGTGCCTGCGTCAGGTCCGCGTCGACGTGGCGTTCCTGGGCGCCGCCGGCATCCGGCCCGACGGGGCGGTCCTCGATTCGACGCCCAGCGAGGTGCCCGTCAAGCGGGCCATGATCGAGGTGTCCACCCGTTCCTGGCTGTTGGCCGACCACGCCAAGTTCCCGGGCGCCGGATTCCTCGAGATCGCCCCCATCACGGCCTTCACCGGACTCGTCACCGACAGCCCCGCGGGGCCGGAGTCGCTGCACCTTCCCCCTGAAACGAATCTGGAGGTTCGCTACCCATGAAACTCGTGATCCTCGGCGGTGGCGGCTTCCGCGTACCCCTCGTCTACGAAGCGGTGGCCACGGACCCGGTGGCCATGTCGGACGGCCGGCCCTTCATCGAGGAGGTCGTGCTCTACGACACCTCGCAGGAGCGGCTCGACGGCATCGAGCGGGTCATCCGTGCGCGGGCCGCGCAGCTGGAGAACCCGCCGACGCTGCGGACCGGCACGGACCTGCGCACCGCCCTGGCGGGCGCCGACTTCATCTTCTCCGCGATCCGGGTGGGCGGGCCCGCGGGCCGGGTGAAGGACGAGCGGGTGGCGCTCGACCTCGGGCTGCTCGGCCAGGAGACCATAGGCCCCGGCGGGCTGGCCTACGCGCTGCGGACCATCCCGGTGATGCACGAGGTCGCCACGGCCATCGCCGAGGTGGCGCCCGAGGCCTGGACCATCAACTTCACCAACCCGGCCGGCATCGTGACGCAGTCCATGCGCCGGGTGCTCGGCGAGCGCGTCGTCGGCATCTGCGACACCCCCATCGGGCTGGTGCGGAGGGTGTCGCGGCTGCTGGGCGTCTCGCTCGAGCACGACCAGGACCGCGTCGACTACGACTACCTGGGGCTCAACCACATGGGTTTCCTCCGGTCGGTCAGCGTCGACGGTGTGGACAGGTTGCCGGAAATCCTCGCGGACGACGCCCGGCTCGACACCATCGAAGAGGCCCGGCTGATCGGCAAGGACTTCGTGCGCGCGCTCGGCGCCCTGCCGAACGAATACCTCTACTACTACTGGCACACAGACTCCGCCGTCGGACGGATCGGGCAGAACGAGCAGACCCGCGGCCAGTACCTGGCGGCGCAGCAGAGCCAGTTCTACGAGAATGTCGCCGGGGCCACCGACCCGCTGCGCCTGTGGCACGAGGTGCTGCACGAGCGTGAGGCCACCTACATGGCCGAGGCCCGCGACGAGGAGCGCCGCGAGGAGGACATGGGCGGTGGCTACCAGGAGGTCGCGCTGCGGATGATGCGGGCGCTGGCCACGGGGCAGCCCGAGCGGATGATCCTCGACGTCGCGAACCTGTCGGACGGCCGGCGCGTGGTGCCGGAGTTGCCCGACGACGTGGTGGTGGAGGTCGCCTGTGTCGTCGACGGCGACGGGGTGCACCCACTGCCCGTCGGGCCCGTGAGCCTCCTCGAACTGGGCCTGATGGCTCGGCTCCGCGGCGCCGAGCAGGCCATTGCCGAGGCCGCCCTCACCCGTGATGCGGACAAGGCCTGGGAGGGCTTCGCCTCGCACCCGCTGGTCAACTCGCCGGAGCTGGGCCGCAAACTGCTCGACGGCTACATCGCCGCGCACGAGGAGATCGCCGCGCTGTTCGCCCGTTGAGCCGGGTGGCCGGAATGTGGAGGGCGCCGCCGAGGCCCGCCGCCCACATCTGCGCAACTCCGCTCAGGTGTTCGACGCGGCGTAGATGCTGCCGATCGACTCGTCGAGCAGCGCGTCGAACTCCTCCTGGGTCTGGCTCCCCATGAGCCCCTCGGTGAGGGCGCGTGAGAAGCTGGCCACGACCCCGTGCTGGCGCGCGAGGCGCTCGTTGGATTCGGCGCGCGTGTAGCCGCCGGAGAGCGCGAACACCCTGAGCACGCGCGGGTGGTCGACGACGTCGCGGTAGAGGTCGTCGACCTCCGGCAGCGTCAGTTTGAGCATGACCCACTCGTCATCGGGCAGGGAGTCGAGGCCCTGCATGAGGAGGTCGTGGAGCTGCTGTTCGGCGTCCGCCTTGAGCGGGCTCTTGATGTCGATCTCCGGTTCGAGGATGGGCACCAGGCCGGCGGCGAAGATGCGCCGGCCGATGTCGAACTGCTGATCGACCGCAGCCTTCAATCCGGCGCCCGGCGTGATGACGACCGAGCGCATCTTGGTGCCGAACACCTGGTGGTCCCTCGCGTCGGCGAGCACGTCGTCGAGCTGCGGGATGTCCTTCATCAGGCGGGCGCCGGACTCCTCGTCGAGGAGACCCTTGTCCACCTTGAGGATGGGTACCACTCCCTTGACCTTCCACAGGTACTCGGCCGTGGGCCGTCCCTCCACCTGGCGGTGCAGGGTGTCCTCGAAGAGGATGGCGCCGAGAATCCGGTCCCCGTCGAAGCTCGGGCTGGTCATGATGCGGGTCCGCATCTCGTGGACGCGGTTGAACATCTCGGCCTCATCGGCCCACGATTCGATGCCGTAACGCTTCAGTGCGCCAGGCGTGCTGCCACCGCTCTGGTCGAGCGCGGCGATGAAGCCGGGTGCGCTCTGCATCTTCTCGAACTGGTTCTCAAACATGGGGCGCCCTTCCCTTCTACGCGGGGCCGCGCCGGGCGGGCGGGCGACGCCGCCCGGCTCCATTCACCCTCCCATTGTTCCACCTTTGACTGGGGTTTCAGGCCGGAGCGCGTTCCTCCTCCACCGGCCCGGGCTCTGTGCGGGACCGCACGGCATGCCAGATGCGGTGGCATCCGATGACGACGGCGAGCCACGCCAGACCGATGACCCAGGCGCCGAACACATCGGTCAACCAGTGGTGCCCCAAGAAGACCCGGGAGAGGCCCATGGAGATGGAGTAGAGCGCCGCCAACGCGGCGATGACCCAGGTGAGCCAGCGCCGGTGCTTCCAGGTGTCGCGGATCAGCAGGTAGGCGAGGATGCCGGCGATGACCAGCGCATTGAGGCTGTGCCCGCTGGGGAAGCTCATCGACGACTCGAACGGGGGCACCGCCTCCACGATGGGCGGCCGGGCGCGTCCGATGTAGTTCTTGCCCAGGATGGTGATCAGCAGCGAGCCGCCCACGGCGATGACGGTCAGGATGAGCGGGGTGATGTCGCGCCAGCGCCAGCTGAGGAAGGCCACGACGACACCGGTGACGATCGGCTGCCAGAAGGGCCCGCCGGTGTTGGAGTACCAGGCGACGAACGAGGTGAACCCCGGCGTGCGCGCCGCGAGGGCCCAGTCGAGCACCGGGCGGTCCCAGGCCGCGACCCCGTCGTTGTCCGCGATGGATTCCATGATCTCGCCGAACAGCTCGGTCAGGACGATGGCAGCGACGAGCGCGACGGCCAGGGTGACGCCCAGCAGGAGCGACGCCTTGGCCTTGACGGAGGGCTGGGGCAGTTGCATCCGACAATGCTCGCACGGCCGCTGGCCAGTGGCCCTCGACTCAGCCAGCGAGTTCGACGCTGAGTCCGCCCTCGCGGAGGATCTGCGCCCCGGACGGGAGGCCCACTTCGGAGCGCACCACTTCCGTGTACCCGGTCTCGTAGACGACCCTGGTCACGCGGCGCGAGTTGATGATCAGCCGTGCGCACGTGGCGCACGGCTCGTGGGTGACGAACAGGGTGTGGCCCTCGCCGTTCCAGTTCGCGGCCAGGAGGGCGTTGACCTCCGCGTGGATGAACCCGCTCTGGCCCTGGGCCATGGACTCGCGTTCGTTGGGCTCGCCGGCGGCCCGGCCGTTGTACCCGACCCCCACCACACGGTGCCACCGGTCCAGCAGGCAGGCGCCCACCTGGACCTTCGCGTCGGCGCTGCGGGTGGCCCAGAGGCGTGCGGTGGCGAGGCCGAGTTCGTCGAACGAGGGGCGCGTCATGCGGCTGAGTCTAGAACCCGCACAGCCCTGCCCCCTCGGCGCAGCGCGGCAACGAGACCTGCGCCGCCGAGGACCAGCAGCGTCGCCCCGCACAGGACGCTGGACAGCATCCCGGGCCAGGGCGTCGCGCCGGGGAGGTCGAACATGCCGCAGTAGAACGGTTCGACGACGGCTCCGGCCGGGACCGCGAGCCGAGCAGCGGCTCCCCAACCGCCGGGGCGGCCCGCGGCCGCCCCGATGAGGCCCAGCGGTGCGCCGATGGCGCCTGTGAGCAGGAACCAGTTGAGGTTCTCCGCCCAGATGTCGCCGGTGTAGACGCCGAGGACCTGCCCCAGCCCGTAGTGGGCACCCAGCAGGAGCCACCCGCTCAGGACTCCCGCAGCAGCCGCTTGGCGCGGGCGGCGCACCAGGCGGCCGGCGAGGATCAGGGCGCCCGCCCAGGCGGTGCCGGTGTTGAGCAACTTCGTGAGGGTGAGGCGCGTGGCGAGCAGCCCGTTGGCGTCGCCGTTCAGCTCGGAATGGGTTGCGAGGCCGCTCACCAGCGACACCACCGCCAACGCGAGGGCCACCGCCAGCACCCATCCCCAGGATCTCCGCACCATGCCTGGCAGCCTATTGCGGCACGGCAGGCGCGGGGATCCACCTGGGGTACTGATCCTCGTAGACTCCGGGGCATGAGCGAGTTGACCGTCGACCCGGGCCCGGGGATTCCCGACGGCCTGGTCATCCCGGCCGGCGAACTGCGGGAGCGGTTCGCCCGCTCGTCCGGCCCCGGCGGTCAGGGGGTCAACACCACCGACAGCAAGGTGCAGCTCTCGTTCGACGTCCGTGCCTCGACCACGCTCACGGAGGCGCAGCGTCGGCGGGTGCTGCACCGTCTGCGGCACAGACTGGTCGACGGGGTGCTCACCGTCGAAGCCTCGGAGGAGCGCTCGCAACTCCGCAACCGCTCCGCCGCCCGCCAGCGGCTGGCTGCGATGCTTCGCGAGGCGCTCGCCCCGCCCCCACCGAAGCGGCGGGCCACCCGCCCGACGAGGGGATCGGTGGAACGCCGGTTGCGGTCCAAGAAGCACAGGGCGGAGCTGAAGAGCGCGCGCCGTCGCCCGGGCGAATGAGCGGGCCCTCCTTCGGCGCGACGCATTGTCGAGCGCGCTGCAATCTGCGGGCTGCGCTCGGCAGCTGGCAGATCGGGACGTTTGGCCGGGGTTCGTCAAGAGCACCAAGAAGCTTGCTGCGCTGCGGTGGCGGCCCCCGGTCTGCACATCCTGGCTCCAGAGAGGGACGACAGCGATGGCCTTGCGATTTAGCGCTCATGCCGATGTGCGAGCCTGCAATCTGTCCGATTCATGCCGTGCTAATTGACTGATTCAAATTCTGCTTCTTGTATGGTTCGGGCATGGAGTATGCGCGCCGGATTCTGGATGACGAGTTGGATGAGCTGTTCGGGCAGGTTCCGGCGATCGCGGTTGACGGGCCCAAAGGGGTGGGGAAGACCACGACC
>NZ_PQFE01000007.1:0-126880 GCF_022342445.1 Tessaracoccus sp. ZS01
CGAGGTGACGGGGCTCGGCTCAGGCGACTTCGTCGTCGCACTGGCCGAGGGGCTGGGCTTCGGTGCCGCAGACGTCGTGGTGGGCGTGGGTGCAGGTGTCGTCCCCGGCGCAGACGCGCTGGGCGGGTTCGATGTGGTACCCGGTGCCGGAGTGGAGGGCTTCGGCCCGGCGGCCGACGTGTCGCCGGGCTCGGGCGCGGGCGGCGGCTCCGAGGTGGCACTCACCGAGGGCGACCCGGGCACCGACGGCGACAGGGACGGGCTCGGCGAGGGGGAAGGCGACGGTGAAGGCGACGGCGACGCGCTCGACGAGGGCGCTCCGGGAGCCACGGCCATCATCTCCGAGAGGTCGACGACGCCGGGCTTGCCGTTGAGCCACGGGATGGGATCTGTGAACTGCCCGTTCACGATCACCTCGAAGTGCAGGTGACAACCCGTGGAGTACCCGGTGCTGCCGACGCGGCCCACGCCCTGCAGGGCGGAGACCTTCTGCCCCACCTTCACGCCGATGGACGAGAGGTGGTTGTAGGTGGTCACGACGCGGTAGCCGCCCAGCCTGCCGTGGTCGATCTTGACCTGCACGCCGTTGCCGCCGGCCCAACCGGTGCCGACGACGGTGCCGGCAGCGGCGGCACCCACCGGGGTGCCACAGGGGGCCGCCCAGTCGTGGCCCGTGTGCAGCTTGTACACGCGTAGCACGGGGTGGAACCGCATGCCGAACTTCGACGACGAGCGCCCGCGCACCGGTGGAGAGAGGAGCGCGCCCGCCTTCTGGGTGCCGACGGACTCCACAGTGGTGACGGGGATGGTGGCCGGGGCAACGGGCAGGGGCACGACGACGGGATCGAGTTCCTTCACCCCGTCGGGCTGGATGACCTCAGGCGTGGGCGCGTTGTGCGGATCGAAGCCGAGGTCTTCCCCGCCGGGCACCCGCCAGGTCTGGTAGCCGCCCTCGACGGCGTAGACGCCCAGCGGATCCGTGAATTCTTCGCCGAACACTTCCTGGACGCTGGCGCGCGCGTGGCCGATGCCCGGAGCGGGCGCCGGTGGGCTCTGGATGATCGCGGCGGGGGCGGGCACTGCTTCGATGACCTGCTCATCGCTGCTTGCACCGACAAGCGCAACCAGACCCACTGCAACAGCGGCGGCCAACACTGAGGTGGTGCCTCGCAGTTTCATCTTGCTCCCAGCCCCCAAGCCGTCGTCAATGACTACTCAGACCATCGAATCACCTTCGAGGACCAATTGGAAGGGCAACTGAGAATCCACGGCGTGTAATTCAGCTCAATCACAGCGCCAGGAGGGGAAAGGTGACGATAATGACCGCCGATCCCGGGAATCAGCCCTCGGCGGCCTCGAACTCGACGGTGAGAGCGACGCTGATCTCCACGTCGACGGGGTCGAGATCCAGGTCGAGGGCGGCGGTGCCGTCGGCCCGGAGGAGCGCCTGCCTGTAGTGCAGCGACGGCGGCTCGCCCCCGTCGGTGACCGCCACCGGCTCCGGCGCCTGGCGCCCGGCCGCGGCGGCGATCCACCTGGCGCGCTGCCGCGCATCCTGGAAGGCGTCGCGGATTGCCTCTGGCTCGATGGCGTCGCGGGTGTCCTGGGTGAGTTTCCACTGGACGTTGTCGACGGTGACGCCGTCGACCGCGGCGAAGCGTCCGAGGAAGTCGCCGAGGTCGTCGAGTTCCCAGACGATCACGGAGCCGTCCAGCTGGGCGACCTGCTGCGGCTCGCCCGCGCCCGAGAAGTCGGTCCACGTCCGCAGGCCCGACAGGTGTGCCTGATCGCCGTCGTCCTCAGGGGTCAGTTCGTCGAGGAGGGACCGCACCTGCTTGGCCACGGCCGAGACCTCGCCGATCACGACGTCGTGGTCCGCACCCCGTCGGCCGACGGAGAACGACACCTGCGCGCACTCGGCGCGCACCTTGACGCGGCTGGTTCCGGTGACCGTGATCTTCATCTGACCAGTACAGCACTGCTTCCGTGACCCCACCTACGATGGCGACATGCACAAGCTGGTGATCCTTGCCGACACACACCTGCCGAAGCGTGCCCGCGACCTTCCGCCGGAAGTCTGGGCAGCCATCGAGACCACCGACGTCGTCCTCCACGCGGGCGACTGGGTCGAGCCGGCGCTCCTCGACGAGGTGGAGCGCCGGGCCGGCGGGCGTCACGTCGGCGTGCACGGCAACAACGACGACGCGGTCCTGCGTCAGCGACTCCCCGAAGTCGCCAGGACGGTCATCGGCGGGGTGCGCTTCGCCGTCGTCCACGAGACGGGGCCGGCGGCCGGGCGCGAGAAACGGATGGACGCCGCCTTCCCGGACACCGACGTCCTGGTCTTCGGCCACTCCCACATCCCCTGGGACACCGTGACACCGGCGGGGATGCGGCTGCTGAACCCCGGCTCCCCCACCGACCGTCGCCGACAGCCGGTGGGCACCTTCATGACCGCCACCGTCGATGCGGGCAGGCTCTCCGACGTGACCCTCGTCGCCGTCGACCCGGCGTGGCGGACGGCGCCTCAGCCGTAGGTGTCGCGGGGGCCCCGGCCCTGGACGGACCGCAGCCCCTTCTTCCAGTTGGGGGCTTTCGGGCCGCGGAACTCGACGCGCAGGACGGTCTGCTCGCCCAGCGCCGCGTTGAGCTTGGCCACCAACTGGGACGCGGCGTACCGCATGGCGGTGGCCCACGCCGTCGAGTCGCAGTCGACGATCAGCACCCCCGCGTCATAGTTCACCGGCTTGGAGTGCGCGGCGTTCGACTCGCCCACCAGCTCGGGCCAGCGGCGCAACACCGTCGACAGGTTGATCCGGCGTTTCCAGCCGCGCTTGCGCACCACCTCGTTCAGCACATCGCCGACGAGCTTGGGGTCGCGGTCGTCCGGATGCGCACCGCTGCGCTCCTGCTCGAACACCCGCCTCGTGCGCCGCGGGGTGCGCGGCGGGGCGGGTTCGGGCAGCACGACGCCGTATTCAGAGGCCTCGACGGTGGCGCGGGCGATCTCCGACGCCAACTCGAGCCCCGTGGGATCGTGCGGCTCGGACATGGGTCCAGCCTAGTCTCCGCAGCGACGTTCCCGGGCGGGACCTATCCCAGGGTGTTCTCGGCGAGGCTGGCCATCCAATTCGGCTGGGGCACCGATTCCGGGGTGTCGCCGGCGCTCTGCAGCACCAGGACCCGGATCTTCTCCGGCCCCTCCACGTAGAACGACAGGCCGAGCGCGCCGGGCACCGACCCTCCCTTGAAGCCGATGTAGACCGCGCCGGGCACCTCGATGCCGGGATAGGCGGCCAGGATGCCGCGCACGGGCTTGCCCGGCTCCGTGGCGGCGCGCTGCTGGAGGTTGACGTGGGCCGCGCAGAGGTCCGCGGCGGTGGCGTACCAGTCGATCCCCTCGTCCCAGAACGGGCTGCCCATGGTGGTCTCGTCGTAGGTGAGGTCCCACTCCGGCAGGCCGGAGAGGACCGCGCGTTGGGCCTCGGAGACCGCCACGGTGGCGTCGTCGTAGCCGTTGGAGGCGGCCGCCCACTTGGCGCGGATGCCCTGGTCGCCGCCCATCTGGAAGGCCTCGCGGGTGGTGAGGAACGGCCGGTTGAGCTCCGGCGCGTGGTGCCCCATCTTCTCCAGCTCGGCCTCCACGGCCTCGCGCCCCACGGCGTCGATGAGGAGGTCCGCGGCGGTGTTGTCGCTGGTGGAGATCATCTCCAGCGCGGCCTTCTCGACGGTGACCTTCGTGCCGGCCGGTTCGTTGCGCAGGTTGCCGGTGGGCAGCGACTTGAGGCCTTCGGTGAGCGTCAACTCCTGTTCCCACGTCAACGTGCCGTCCTCGACGGCGGTGGCCACGGCGCCCAGCACGTAGAGCTTGAACATCGAGGCGATCGGCAACACCTTGTCGGCGTCGCGCTGTTCGATGGGTGTGCACTCCGGGGTATCGCCGGTGCGGGTCACCTCCGCGAGCAGGAACGACGAGGTGGGCGCCTTGTCGAGCAGCAACTGGGACGCCTCCGCGGGCTCCTGGATCTCCGGCGCCTTCTCGTTGGGCACGAACATGAGACCGTCGATCTTGCCGTCCTTGAGCGCGATCATCATCAGCACGGGCGTGGCCGGCGAATCGAGTTCTGCCGTGCCCTGGGTGTCGGTGCCGTCCCAGCTGACCAGCGTGAAGGGGCCCTCCTCGCGGAGCTGCGCGAACACCTGCCCGACCTGGTCTGCGGGCACCTGGCCGAGGAACTCGTCGCCCAGCCGCTCCTCCGCCTCCTCGGCGGTGGGCCCGGCGTCGGCCGCCAGCCTGTCCAGCACCCACTGCGCGGCCTCACCGACGGGGGTGTCCGGCAGCTCCACCGGCACGGCCTCCGGGGTGGGCGACGCGGTGGTCGAGGCCTCTGTGGAGGCGGTGGTGGGTTCCGGCGCTGGAGGTTCCGTCGCGCCGGAACAGGCGCTCAGGGCAAGCGCGACGACGGCGGCGAGGGCGAGGCGGGAGTGACGCATGGGGACATGAATACCATGCCCTTCCGCCCTGCTACTTCGCGGGCCCCCGGCGACCCCAGCGGAAGTACGCCAGCGGCAGCAGCCCCATGGAGCTGACGGCGCCCAGCGCGGGCAGCCAGACAGCCTTGGGGCCGTTGACCTCGTCCTTGTCGCGCCTGGCGACATCGATCATGGCCGCGATGCGCAGCACCACGTCGGCCGTTCCGCCGAGCCCCATCAGCGCCCGCACCCAACCAGGGAGATCCTCGAACTTCTTCTTCGCCATGTCACGCTTCTTCGCCATGTCACGCCTCCTACCTGCCAGGTTAGTCCCCGGCAGGACGGAGGGTGCCGCTTTGGGGGGTCAGGCGACGCGGAGTTTGCCCACGGCCTTCAGCACGCGGCTGGGGCCGTCGGTCCAGACACCGGGGAGGTGCGCGTCGTTGGGGAACGCGACGACGAACCAGCCCGGCTGCAGGTTGACGGTGACGGTGGTCGGGCCCTTGTGGAGTCCGAAATCGGTCTCCTCGTCGAACTCGGTGGCCGGGGTCAGCGCGTCGAGCGCCGCGAGCTTGATGGTCTCCTCGCCCTCGAGGACCACGTGCACGTCGGCGAAGCGACGGTGCGCCTCGAACTGGGTCTTCACCTCGGGGTCGGCAGCGTCGTACGAGAAGATGTTGACCGCGCCGATCTCCTCCGCGAGCTCGATGGTGCCGGGCTCGACATCGGTGCCGAGGCCCATGATGGTGTCGAGGATCTCCGCCAATCCGGGAATGTCCGCGTAGCGCGACCTGTGGTCGAGGGTGTCGATGATCATGCCGGGTACCTTCCCGCCGGGCCCCTGCCCAGCGTCAACCAGATCACGGTACCCCCGGCCCTTTCAGCCCCGCGATTCCTCAGGGTGATCGGACAATCCGGACTGCGCATCCTGGGACGGGGCGACGGTGCCGGCGTTCACCGTGAACCGGCGCTCGGCCGGGAAGTCCGGCACGTCGGCGCCGACGGCGGCGGTGATCAGCACCTGCTCGGCGTCGGCGATGGCGGCGCCCAGCCGTTCGCGTCGGGCCACGTCGAGTTCGGCGAACACGTCGTCGAGCACCAGGACCGGCTCCGTGCCGTCGTCGCGCACCAGGGAGAAGCCCCCCAGCCGCAGGGACAGGGCGAGCGACCAGGATTCGCCGTGCGACGCGTACCCCTTCGCCGGTAGTTCTCCGATGGACAGCTCCACGTCGTCGCGCTGCGGGCCCACCAGCGTCATGCCGCGGTGCAGTTCATCGCCGCGCAGGCGGTCCATGGCCTCGAGCAGCCTGCGCTGCAGCTCCGCACGCACGTCCTCGGCCGCGGCGACATCGGCCAGGTCGAGACCGCTCTTGTAGACCGCGTCGATCTGGTTGTTCTTCGGGGCGATGGTTTCGTACGCGCGCTGGGCGTACGGCAGCACGTCGGCGAGCGTGTCGAGCCGGGCGTGCAGGAGTTCGGCGCCCAGCGCCGCGAGCTGCTCGTTCCACACGGCGAGCGTGATGTCCTCGTCCCCGCCCTGCGACACCTGGGAGCGACCGGACATGGACTTCAGCAGCGCGTTGCGTTGCCGCAGCACCCTGTCGAAATCCTGCTTCACCCCAGCCATGCGCGGCCACCGGGTCACGACGAGCGAGTCGAGCCACCCGCGACGGTCTGACGGGTCTCCCCGCACGATGGCGATGTCCATCGGGGAGAACACGACGGTGCGCAGCGCCCCCACCAACTCGCGCGGGCGCTGCAACGGCGCCCGGTTGAGCCGGGCCACGTTCGATTTGCCGGGCACCACTTCGAGCTCGAGCCAGATCAACCGGTCGTCGTCGCGGGCGGCCTGAACCCTCGCCCTGATGATCGCCGACGACGCGCCGGCGCGGATCAGCGGGGCCGTCGTCGACACGCGGTGCGACGACATGGTGGACAGGTACTCGATGGCTTCGACCAGGTTGGTCTTACCCTGGCCGTTGGCGCCGACGAAGACCGTGACGCCGGAGGTCAGCTCGAGGTGGGCCTCGTGGTAGTTCCGGAAATCAGCAAGCGCGAGCTCAGTGACGAACACGTCAGCTTGGCAGGCGCATCAGCATGATGACGTGGCGGTAATCGCCCAACGGGTCCGCGTCGATGCTGGGCAGGCCCATGATCAGGCAGGGCTTGCCGGGCAGTGTGAACGAGAAGTGCGCGAAGGGGGCGTCGAGCGCGGTGAGCGCGTCCAGCAGGTAGTGCGGGTTGAAGCCCGCATCCGTGATGGACTGCTCGTCGCCGACGACCTCGATCTGCGCGTCGATGGCCTCGACGGCCTGCGCCTGGTCCCCCGTGGCGGCCTCGAGCGTGATGTGGTCCTCGTTGATGCGCATGCGCAGCGGCGTGTTGCGTTCCGCGACGAGGGCGACGCGCTTGACCGCGGCCAGCAGGTCTGCGGTGTCGATGCGGACGCTGACGGTGGCGGAGACGTCCATGAGGTGGCGCACCTTGGGGAACGCCTGGCTGAGCAGGCGCGTGGTGGCCTGACGCGAACCCTTCGAGCCCTCGCCGACGAAGCCGGCGAGGCCTTCGCCCTCGGCCTCGGTAGTGGACAGCGAGATGGTGACGGTGTCCCCCGAAGTCATGGACTTGGCGGTGTCAGCGAGCACCTTGCCCGGCACCAGCACGTTGCCCTCGAGGCCCGGGCTGGTGGGGTGCCAGGTGAGTTCCTTCAGCGCCATGCGGTAGCGGTCTGTGGCGAGCAGCGACAGGTTCTCGCCGTTGATCTCCATCTTCACGCCAGTGAACACGTTGAGGAGCTCGTCGCGGCCCGCCGCCACGAACACCTGGCCGACGGCCTTCTCGAACACA
Organism: Tessaracoccus sp. ZS01; assembly: GCF_022342445.1. NCBI lineage: Bacteria > Bacillati > Actinomycetota > Actinomycetes > Propionibacteriales > Propionibacteriaceae > Tessaracoccus > Tessaracoccus sp. ZS01. The sequence goes on from NZ_PQFE01000007.1 coordinate 7,321, forward strand.
GCCGCGTCCACGGTGCCGGTCTGCGTGGGCATGTCCGGCAGGGTGGGGTACTCGTCGACGGGCAGCGTCTGCAGCGTGAAGCGCGCGGAACCGCAGGTCAGCTCCACCTTGGTGTGGTCTGCGTTGAGGTCCACCGGCTTGTTCGGCAACGAACGCGCAATGTCCGAGAGCAGGCGGCCGGAGACCAGCACCTGGCCCTCGTCGCTCACCTGGGCCGGAAGCGTGACCTTGGCCGACGTGGTGGAGTCAAAACTGCTCAGCGTCAGGCCGTCGCCGTCCGCCTCCAGCAGCATGCCTGCCAGGATGGGAGCGGTGGGGCGGTTGGGCAGGCTGCGCGCCACCCAGGCCACGGCGTCGGCAAGCGCCTCGCGTTCAACTCGAATCTTCACGTGTCACACCTTTGTCGTTCTACCCAAAAAGCTCGTCGCCAGCATCATACCCAGACGTTGGTTGAACGCGTCGTCAGTCGACGGCGATGGAGTCGAGGATCGCCAGCCTGCTGGCCCGGCGGGCGGGGGCGATCGCGGCCAGGACACCCACGGCGGCGGCGACCACCACGAAGACCAGCAACTGGACCCAGGGGATGACCAGCGTGCCGATGCCCTGGTCGCGCAGGAGCGTCACGAGCGCCGCGCCGAACGCCACCCCCAGGACAACCCCCAGGACGGCGCCCAGCGTTGCGACGAGCACGGCCTCGAGCGTGACCATCCGCCGCACCTGCGGCCTGGTCATGCCGACGGCCCTGAGGAGCCCCACCTCGCGCACCCGTTCCATGACGGACAGGCCGAGGGTGTTGACGATCCCCAGCACCGAGATCACGACGGCGAGCGCGAGCAGCGCGTACAAGGTGGCGAAGATCTGGTCGAACTGCGCCACGCGGCTCTCCACGAACTCCTGCACGTCGGACACCACGACGGTGGGCACCTCCTCGGTGACCTCCTCGAGCCCGGCCCTGACCGCGGCCGGGTCCGCGTCGTCGTCGATGAAGACCACCAGTTGCTGGACCATCGACGCATCGGCGACCTCCGCGAACGTGTCCGGGGTCACCACGATGTCGCCGATGGGGAGGGCGGCGCCCTCCTCGTGCAGGCCGGTGACGAGCACGGCGGCGGTGCCCTTGGGGCCGACCAGGTCGATGACCTCGCCGAGCGTGAAGCCGTGCTCGTTGGCGTAGTCCGCCGACAGCACGACGGGCGGCTCCCCGCCCTGCTCGCTCAGCGACCCGACGGTGACGTCGAGGCTGGTGCCCCGCTCCAGGCCCTCAGGTGTCAGGCCGAACAGGCTGGTGGGCTCGTCGATCCCCTCCACCTGAGCCGCACCGCGGTACCCGGCGTACACCTCGGACACGCCGTCGACCTTCCTGGCGGCCTCGAAGAGCTTCGCGTCGAAGGGCTGGTAGGCCAGCGGCGCGATGACGAAGTCGCCGCGCTGGTCCTCGGTGAGCTGGTTGCGCAGCGACGTGGTGGTGCTCGCGGCCAGGATGGCGACGGTGGACACCAGCGCGAGGCCGATCATCAGCGTCGCGGCCGTGGCCGCGGTGCGGCGGGGCTGGCGCACGGAGTTCAGCTGCGCCAACTTGCCCACCTCGCCGAACAGCAGACGGAACCCCCTGCCGAACAGCCAGATCAGCGGCGCCCCGATGACCGCCGCGGCGATCACCATGCCGATCAGCAGCGCGGCGGCCCCCGCGCCGAACCAGATGAGCGGCTGCGGCACGTCGAGCCACAGGGCGATCACCATGGCGGCCACGCCCAGCTCGATCAGCGCCACCCCGAACAGTGGGAGGCCGCCGAGGCGCTCGGGCCCGGACTGGGCGGCGCTGGTCATGGCCTCCACTGGGCGGGTCTGCGACGCGCGGCGGGCGGGCAGGTAGGCGGCGATGAGCGTGATGACGACGCCGATGGCGTAGGACGCGATGATGGCCGAGGAGGTGACCGTCGGCGTGATGTCCCCGGGGTCGATGCCGAAGGCGCGCATCAGGCCGAGGATGCCCCAGGCGAGGCCGTAGCCGACGGCCAGGCCCAGGGTGGCGCCGATCAGGCCGATGAACAGCGCCTCGATCAGCACCGTCCCGCTCACCTGGCGGCGGGTGGCGCCGATGGCGCGGTACAGGGCGAGCTCGCGCGCCCGCTGCGCCACCAGGATCGAGAACGTGTTGAGGATCAGCAGTGCGGCCACGAGGAGGGCGATCCCCGCGAAGACCAGCAGGAAGATGTTGACGAAGCCCAGGCCGACGTTGAGTTGCTCCTCGATGCCCTCGGCCAGCTCATCCCCCGTCTCCGCGACGAACCCGTCGGGGAGCACCTCCTGGACCGCCTGTGCCACCGCGGCGGCATCGGCCTGCGGGGTGGTCTGGACCCACATGGCGTACGAACCGGGGCGCCCGTCCTGTGCGATCGCCTGGATCTCGGGGAGGGTGAAGAACAGGTAGCTCGCGCCGACGGTGCTGCCCGCGCCGTACGTGCCGGTGCCGACCAGCGTGTAGGAGCGGATCCCGGTGCGCGGGGTGGCGACATCCAGTGTCTCGCCGATCACGTACCCCCCGCGTGCGGCGGTGGCGGGGTCGAGGACCACCTCGTCGTCGGCGGTGGGGGCACGGCCGTCGATGATCCGGGCGCCCGCCACACCGTCGGAGGACGTGGCGTCCTGCCAGTTCATGCCCAGGCCGGGAGCACCCGAGAAAGCCAGCACGCGGCCATCGTCGTCGAGCGGGTACACCTGCGTGTTCGACACCATGGGCTCGACGCGCACCACCCCGTCGATCGCCTCGACGGCGGCGACATCCTCGTCCGTCAACAACGCGGGCGGGACGCCGGCGTTGTTCTCGAACCCCGAGATGCCGGTGGCCTCGGAGGAAACGTTGACGTCTGCCAGCGACCCCTTGACCAGCGAGTCGAAGCTGGACGACAACATGTTGGTGAACATCAGCGAACCGGCGACGAACGCCACCCCGAGCACGATCGACAGGGCGCTCATGATGAGGCGCACCTTGCGCGCCCAGACGGATTTCAGCGTGGCCCGCAACATGGGTCAGTCCAGCAGGGCGCGGCGGGCGATGGAGCGTTCGACGGTGGATTCTTCCTCGACCTCGTCACCGACCGGAGCGTTCATGGAGGCGGCCGTTCCGTCCCGGTACACCACGGGGCCCGCCGCGGCGGGCTGGTCGTGGCGGGGGTACAGCGTGGCCATCGCGCTGAGCAGCTGATCCTGCGTGGCGCCGCGCATCTCGTGGACGATGCGGCCGTCGGAGAGGAACACGGTGCGGTCTGCGTAGCTGGCGGCGTGGGCGTCGTGGGTGACCATGACCACCGTCTGGCCGAACTCGTCCACGGAGCGCCTGAGGAAGCCGAGCACCTCCGCGGCCGACGTGGAATCCAGGTTGCCGGTGGGCTCATCGCCGAACACGATGTCCGGGCGGTTCATCAGGGCCCGGGCGCACGCCACCCGCTGTTGCTGGCCGCCGGAGAGCTCCGAGGGCTTGTGGGTGAGCCGGTCCGCCAGGCCCAGTACGTCGACGATGCGGTCGAACCACTCCGCATCGACCTTCTTGCCGGCGATCGCCAGCGGCAGCGTGATGTTCTCGCGGGCCGTGAGCGTGGGCACCAAGTTGAACGCCTGGAAGATGAAGCCGATGCGGTCGCGGCGCAACTCCGTCAGCGGGGTGTCGCCGAGCGGCCCGACGGCGGTGTCGCCGATCCAGACCTCGCCCGCGGTGGGCGTATCCAGAGCGGCCATCAGGTGCATCAGGGTGGATTTGCCGGACCCCGACGGGCCCATGATGGCGGTGAATTCGCCCGCGCGGATCTCGAAATCCACGGAGGACAGTGCCGTCACGACGGCAGAGCCGGTTCCGTAGATCTTGGTGAGGCCTTCGGCCCGCGCTGCGATGCTCACCATTCGAGACTAGCGGGTCGGGAAAACGTGCTCACCGAGGCTGAACGCCAGGGCTGCGATCTCCTCGGGCGACTCCTCCCCGCCCAGCACCGCGTCGACCTGCATCGCCCAGCCGGCGGAGTCGTAGCCGACCTGCTCCTGCTCGGCCTCCGACGAGTACCGCTGGGTGGCGGTGGTGCCGTCGATGATCCGGGCGTACCAACGCCGCTTGGCGTACAGCGCGAAATCCGCCGCCACGTACTGCTCGCCGGTGAGGTAGACCACGTCGTAGTGGTCCGCCCGGGCGTCGAAGTACTTCTCCAACTGCCAGCGCCAGTAGCCACCGATGTGGTCTGAGGCGGCAACGGGCCGCTCACGGTCGCCGGCCAACGCGATGGCCGCCCACGCCGGCAGCGGGCCGGGCGAGTTCGTCAGGCCGGGGGCGCCGAGGTCCGGCACGTAGTGGGTGCGTTCCCCGGCCCCCGGGCGACGCACGGCGGTGACGAGGTCGACGGCGAGGCCGGGCGTCGCCGGCAGCGTGGGTTCGTCGTGGTGGCTGACCACCAGCACGCGCGTGACCCCGAGATCACGCAGCTCCTCGCGCGGGGTGGGCTTCTCGTCCACGTCGATGAGCGGCGTGGCGGGCAGTTCCGAGAACGGCTCCTTCCACCTGTTCGCCAGGTCCGTGAGCGCCTCCGGTTTGGGCGCGAACAGCCCCTCGCTGGCCAACATGCAGGCTGCGGCAGTGGGGGTGTGCAGCGGCGGTGCCCCGTCGATCCAGACGCCGAACGGCCAACCGCGGGAGGCGGCCGCCCACAGCGCAAGCTCAGCGGCCCATTCGTCCGGCGCGACGACGGGCATCGGCTCGTGGATGTGCTTCTGGAGCCAGTTGAGCAGGTTGTCCCACCCACCGACGGTGGCTGCGTCGAGGGATCCGTCGTGGACGCTGAACGGCAGCGGCGGCAGGGCCAGCGTCTGGGCCGGGTCCAGGCCGGCGAAGCGCAGGAGCTGCCCGTCGCGCTTCAGCACCTTCCAGCCACGGGCGCCGGCGATGTGGGCGGCGACCGGGTCGTCGGAGATCAGGACCGGGGTGCGGTGCGTCATGCGGACAGGCCTCCGATGAGGTCGATTTCGCGGTCAATGGTGGCGGCGCGGCCGCACTGGGCGCGGACCCGTTCGGCCGCGGCCACCGACAGTTCGGGCATCAGCTGGCGGTTGGCCAGCAGGTGGCGGATCGCATCGGCGAAGGCCCAGGGGTCCTCCGCGCGGGGCAGCAGGCTCGAGGCGTCGTCGGTGAATTCGGGGATGGCGGCCACCGGGTTGGTGATGGTGACCATGCCGCTGGCCATCGCCTCGCCGAGCATCACGCCCTGGGTGTCGAAGCGCGTCGGGCACAGGAACACCCCGTGCCGTTGGTGCGCGGCGGCCATCTCGATGGGCGAGGAGTAGCGCTCCTCCACGGTCACGTTGCGGTGACGACGCAGGCCGGCGGTCTCGTCGCGGAAGTGGCGGCCGAAGCCGCGCACCGTGACGGTGAGCTCGGCGAAGCCGGGTTCCTCCGCCAGCACCTCGAGGGCGCGCAGGGCGATGTCGTTGCCGTAGTTGCGTTCCGCGAAGCTGCGCAGCACAAGCAGCTGGGCGGCCTCTTCCGGCTGACGCACCCGGGCCACGAAGGTGTCGCCGTCGATGTGGTTGGGGATCACCTGGGCGTTGCCGGCCGCGACGCCGACGTCCTGGGCGGCCAGTTGGCGCTGGAAATCCGAGACGAACACGACGGTGGCCGCAGCGTCGGTGAAGAGCCTGGCGGCCGCCTCGAACCGGGCGCGGTTCAGCTCGTCCCGGGCGGTGCGGATGGAGGCGAGCTCGCGGCTGTCGTGGTTTCCGGCGAGCCGGCGGTAGTCGCGCACCTCGTAGCCGTGGAACCAGACGGCCAGGCGTTGCGCGGGGACACGGTCGAGTAGCGCGTGGATGGTGCTCGGTTCCGGGGAGTGCGCGAGCACGGGCCGCTCGGCCTCCGCAGCGGCGTCGAGGACGCGTGTGAGCTCCTCCGGGGGGACCGACAACACCGGCAGTTCGCCGTCCGTGCCGGCCTCGGGGGTGCTGCCCGCGCGCAGCGATGAATCCACGACGACACCGCTGAGCCCGGCCGCCTGGTAGGCCTTGGCCCGCGTCCGGACGAATTCGCGGCCACTGCGCCACGGCCTGGGGTACGACGGTGTGAGCAGCACGTAGTCGGCCGAGGCGAGCTGGCCCTCGAGCTCGGTCATCGCTTCACCGTGCGCACGACCTTGCGGACGGCGCGCTCGGCGAGATTCGGCTTCGGCGACGCAGGGCTTGCGGCGAGTCGGTTCTTCAGTTCGACGATCTCCCCTTCGGCCTCCTCCACCTTGGAGCGGGCCTCGAACAGTTCGTCGCGCATCTTGGCCAGGGCCTTGAGGGCCGCCTCGTGTTCGGCCTCCTTGGCCGTGAGGCGCTGGGCGACGGCGAAGAGTTCGCCCTCCATGCGGGCAGCGTGCGCGGCAGCCTTCGTCAGCTCTTCGCGGGTGCTGGCCAGTTCGGCCTCCATGCCCCGCTGGAGGTGGTCGTCAATGCGGCTACGGTCGTCGTCGGTCACGCAGGTGAGTGTAACTGTGGGTGCCGGTTGGTTTGTGGCGTTCGGCGTACTCGTCTGTGCCTCTGTCCACACCCGGTGCTTTGATGATCTTTCTGTAGTTACATTCCAGATGTACTCATAGCGCCTGTGGACTCTGGGGATAACGCGCATCGCCCCTTGTCCTGCCAGTTCGGAGCATGTGGACGGTGTGTGGGCAGATGCAAACTACACGTGGAGTATCTGGGGATGAAAATGGGGGTGTGGAGTTATCCACACCCCCATCCACAGCTTGGGACAGCGTGCCGTCAACATGTTGTCCCCAGGCCGCACGGACCCGGGAACAGGGCAGATCAGCGGCCGAGGAAGCGGCCCAGGAGGCCGACCTTCTGTTCACCGGGATGCTGCCCGTCGCACCACTGGGCAGAGGGCACCCCGCGCTTGACGTCGGAGATGTGCTGGCCGCAGCCGGCCCAGGTGGTCTTGCCGCAAACTTTGCAGTTGACAGGTCGGCACATGGAGGAGGTCCTTTCGACGAATTCTGAGCGTCTGCCAGGCGCAGACGATCACTACACCTGAACGATAGCATGATACCCCCGGGGGTATCTACCCCGGGGGGTATAGTGTCCCCCGTGAGAACAGTGATGGTTGGAGGAGTCGCCGGCGGAATGAGCGCGGCGACAAGGTTGCGACGACTCGACGAGGACATGGAGATCGTGGTCCTCGAGCGGAGTGGGTATGTGTCTTTTGCGAATTGCGGGCTGCCGTACCACGTGAGCGGCATCATCGAGGAGCGGTCGGCCCTGCTGCTGCAGACGCCGGAATCGCTGTGGGAGAGGTTCCGGATCGACGTGCGTGTCGGGACGGAGGCCGTGCGGATCGACAGGGCGCGCAAGGTGGTCATCGTGCGTGACGTGGCCACCGGAGAGGAGTCCGACCTCGGCTATGACAAGCTCGTGCTCTCCCCCGGCGCCCGCCCCGTGCAGCCGCCCATCCCGGGCATCGGCCGCGCGTTGACGCTGCGCAACGTCGAGGACACCGACGCCATGGTGGCTGCGGTGCAGGGCGCGCGAACCGCGGTCGTCATCGGCGGCGGCTTCATCGGCCTGGAGGTCACGGAGAACCTGTTGCACCGCGGCATGAAGGTCGCGCTGGTGGAGGCGTTGGACCAGGTGATGGCCCCGCTCGACCCGGAGATGGTGGCGCCGGTGCACGACCGGTTGCGTGAACACGGCGTGGACCTACGGCTCGGCTCCGCGGTGACCGCGATCGGTGAGACCGACGTCACCCTGGCCGACGGGTCGACCCTGCCTGCCGACATCGTCGTGGCCGCCATCGGCGTGCGCCCCGACGTCGAACTCGCACGCGCCGCCGGGCTGCACGTCGGTTCGCTCGGCGGCATCGTCGTCGACTCCCGCAACCTGACGTCGGATCCGTCGATCTACGCCGTGGGTGACGCCGTCCAGAAGGACGACGCACTGAACGACGACGCGGTGCTGGTGCCGCTTGCCAACACGGCCAACCTCCAGGGCAGGCGCGTGGCCGACGACATCGCGGGCCGCGGTGTGCCCGCCAGGCCCGTCATGGGCACGGCGATCGTCGGGCTCCTCGGCCTGCAGGTGGCCTCCGTCGGCTGGAGCGAGAAGCGGCTCAGGGCCGTGGGCAAGGAGCACCTCGTCATCCACACGCACCCCGCCTCGCACGCCACCTACTACCCCGGCGCGGCGACGATGGCGCTCAAGCTGCTGGTGGATCCCGCCGACGGACGGATCCTGGGCGCCCAGGGCGTGGGTGAATCCGGCGTCGACAAGCGCATCGATGTGATCGCGACCGCGATGGCCGGCGGCCTGAAGGCCCCGGAGTTGGCGGAACTCGAGCTGGCCTACGCGCCGCAGTTCGGTTCGGCCAAGGATGCGGTCAACATGTTGGGGTACGTGGCGGAGAACCGCCTCAGCGGGCTGGAGAACTCGATCCAGTGGCACGAGGTGGAGGCTGCGCAGGAGGCCGGCGCCACGGTCGTCGACGTGCGGACACCGAGCGAATTCGAGCGCGGCGCCATCGCCGGCGCGGTGAATCTGCCCCTGGACGAGCTGCGGGCCCGGATGGATGAGATCCCCGACGGTGACCTCATCGTGCACTGTGGGGTGGGTATCCGCAGCCATGCCGCGGTCTTCATCCTCGGGGATCGGCGGGTGCTGAACCTCGACGGCGGGTACACGACGTGGAAGGCCGGAACCGCGGCCCGAGTCTGAAAGCGTTTGCTCAGCGGCCGCCCCTTGGGCGGGGCGGCCGCTCAGCAACAAGCTGGGCCGTCAGGCCAGCGAGAGGAAGAGCTTTTCCATCTTCGCCTGGTCCATCCCCTGGTCGGGGTGCTCGAGGCACTGCTTCAGGCCGACCGCGATCGTCGAGAAGCCGGCCCTGTCGACGGCCTTGGACACGGCGGCCAGTTGCGTGACGATGTCGTCACAGTCGCGGCCTTCCTCGATCATCTTGATGATGCCGCCCAGCTGGCCCTGGGCGCGCTTGAGTCTGCGGACGACGGATTCCATCTCTCCGGGGTTCAACTGCATGGGGGCCTCCTGGTTCACACTGCCACTATACCCCTAGAGGTATACGGGACCAGCCGTCACGCCTGCTTGATCTGGTTCGTGAGCTCGGTGACCTGATTGTAGAGGTCCCTGTCCACGCCGATCTTCTCGGTGATCTTCCGCACGGCATGCAGCACCGTCGAGTGGTCCCGGCCGCCGAACTTCGAGCCGATCTTCGGCAGCGACAACTCAGTCATCTCCCGGCAGAGGTACATCGCCACCTGACGGGCCGACGCGATGGTGGCCACCCGGCTGGCGCCTGTGAGGTCGTCGTGGCTGATGCCGTAGTAGCCCGCCGTTGCCGCCATGATCGTCTGCGCGTCCACCGGGGCCGCGTCCTCGGGCATGAGGTCGTTGAGCACCTGCTGCGTGAGGTCCTCGGTGATCTCCTGCGCGTTCAGGCTGGCCAGGGCGGCGACGCGGGTGAGGGCGCCTTCGAGCTCGCGGATGTTGGTGGGGATGCGCGAGGCGATGAGTTCCAGCACCTGCGTGCCCGCAGTCAACCGCTGTTGCGCGACCTTCTTGCGGAGGATGGCGATGCGGGTCTCGAGGTCCGGCGGCTGGATGTCGGTCATGAGACCCCACTCGAAGCGCGAGCGCAGCCGGGGTTCCAGCGCCTCCAGCAGCTTCGGCGGCCGGTCCGACGTCATCACGATCTGCTTCTGGGCGTTGTGCAGGGTGTTGAACGTGTGGAAGAACTCCTCCTGCGTCTGGATCTTCGACTCCAGGAACTGGATGTCGTCGACGAGCAGCACGTCCACGTCGCGGTACGACGAGCGGAACTCGGCGGTGCGGTTGTTGGAGATGGCGTTGATGAAGTCGTTGGTGAGCTCCTCCGTGGAGACGTACTTCACGCGGAGGTTCTCGTAGTAGCTGGTGACGTAGTGGCCGATGGCGTGCAACAGGTGCGTTTTGCCCAGGCCCGAGGGGCCGTAGATCATCAGCGGGTTGTACGACTTGCCGGGGGTCTCCGCGACGGCGGCGGCCGCGGCGTGCGCGAAGCGGTTCGACGAGCCGGCGACGAAGGACTCGAAGGTGTAGCGGGGGTTGAGCCGCACCTCCTGGGGCTTCGAGCGGGGGAGCATGGGTTGCGGCGGCAGCTCCTCCGGCATCGGCGGGGCCGGAGCCGGCTCGTCGGGCACCAGTTCGGGGCTGATCATCACCGCGAGGTGGGTGGGCTGGCCGAAAAGTTCGCTCAGCCGGTCCTCAATCTGTGGGCGGAGTTTCGTCTCCAGGCGTTCGCGGGTGGGTTCGTCACCGACGGCGAGCATCAGCGTCGAGCCGTGCATGTCCACGGGCCGGGTACGGCGTAGCCAGGCGCGAGTGGGGAAATCCGCGGACGTGATCACGTCCTCCCACAGCACCGCCAGGTCTGGCGTCGGTGATTGAGTCACCTCACCCACTTCCCGGGCGGTTCTTCCGCCTCACATCGCACTCGTCCACAGAGTTGTCCACAAGAGGGTATAACTGATCCCGAGCTAAACCCAATGCTGCCCCGCCTGTGGATAACCGGAGACAGACTTATGAAACTAGTCCCCGTAGAACGATCCTGCAAGGAGAATCGGCGTGTTGCCGGAGTGTCGCCTGGACTACAATCATGTAGTTTGATTAGTTGACTGGCTGAACTGCGCCGGTTTGGCTAACGAGGGGTTGTCCACGTATCGTTGACCAGTCGCCATCTCGGCGGCCACTTCCCCCTGCCCGGGCCACGGGCAGCGTTCAACCTTCGATCTTGAGGGAGTAATCCCATGACTAAGCGCACGTTCCAGCCGAGCAACCGTCGTCGGAGCCGCAACCACGGTTTCCGCGCCCGCATGCGTACCCGCGCCGGCCGCGCCATCCTGAGCGCCCGTCGTCGTAAGGGTCGCATCGAGCTGTCGGCCTGACTCTGTGCTGCCGAAATCGCAGCGCCTGAAGAGGCCCGGCGACTTTGGCATCACCGTCAGGCACGGCTCGAGAGCGGCAACGCCGACAGTAGTGGTGCACGTGAGGCACCCTCAGCAGAATCCACCCGAATGCACCCGGGTGGGTTTTGTTGTCTCCAAGAAGGTGGGCAACGCCGTGACGCGTAACCGCGTCAAGCGGCGCCTCCGGCACCTTGCCACGGAGCTGACAAGCCCGTTCCCCACAGACGTCGTGGTTCGGGCGCTGCCCGGGGCCGCCGTCGACGAGGCACGGCTCGGCTCTGATTTCGCCGACGCCTGGCGCCGCGCGTTCCGGAAGGCCGGTACATGCTGAAGTACCCGCTCATCTGGTTCGTCAAGGGCTGGCGCCGGTTCATCTCCCCCATGTACGGAGATGTCTGCAAGTTTCATCCCACGTGTTCGGCCTACGGGCTGACCGCGTTGGAGAACCACGGTGCCCTCAAGGGTTCCGTGCTGACCATCGGTCGGATCGCCCGCTGCCACCCGTGGTCGCAGGGCGGGGTCGACTACGTTCCCGGCACGCCGCAGGCTGCTGCCTGGGAACAAGAGAATTCGCGTAGCACGACGCCTGATCAGGCGTCACATATAGCTGAGGTGGCTTAATGCTCGATCTGTTCGTCTCGCTGAACATCTGGGACAGTTTCTACGGTCTGCTCTCGGCGATGATGCAGCCGCTGTACTGGGCGGTGTCCGGCATCGTGGTGTTCTTCCACCAGGTGCTGAGCCCCGTGTTCGGTGCCAACTCCGGCGTCACGTGGACCCTTGCCATCGTGATGCTCACCGTGCTGATCCGCACGCTTCTCATCCCGCTGTTCGTCAAGCAGATCAACTCTGCCCGCAACATGCAGCTGATGCAGCCCAAGGTGGCCGAACTGCAGAAGAAGTTCGGCCACGATCGTGAGCGACTCGGCCAGGAGACGATGAAGCTCTACAAGGAGGAGGGCGTCAATCCCATGGCGTCCTGCCTCCCGCTCCTGCTGCAGATGCCGATCTTCCTGGCGCTGTTCCGCGTGCTGCAGGGTGTGGCCGACGACACCCCGCGCGGCTACTGGTTCACCAGCCGGCCGGATCTGGTGGATTCGCTGCAGCAGTCGAATATCTGGGGTGCCGGGCTGGCCGAGCGCATCTTCCCCATCGAGAACTTCGGCGCCACGCAGGTCATCGGCATCTTCCTCGTGGTGGCCATGGTGGCGGTCTTCTTCGTCACGCAGCTCCAGCTGATGCGCAAGAACATGCCGCCGGAGTCGCAGACCGGCCAGGCCGCGCAGATGCAGAAGATGATGCTGTACTTCTTCCCCGTCGTGTACGCCATGTCGGCCACGTTCATCCCCATCGGCGTGCTCGTCTACTGGCTGACGTCCAACCTCTGGACGATGGTCCAGCAGGCCATCCTCATCCGTAACAACCCCGCGCCCAACACCCCGGCCTACATCGACTGGGAAGACCGCATGAAGGCCAAGGGCCTTGATCCCGACGAGGTTATGCGTCAGCGTGCTGACAAGCGGCGCAAGACCAAGCCTGTCTCGACGTCCCGTGTGGTTGGCAGGCCGGCAGATGACGCCTCCGCCGACGGCTCGGTGGCCGAGGACGCGCCGAAGGTGTCGCGCCAGCAGGTCACGCGTCAGACGGTGCGCACCTCCGATGACGGCCGCCGGGTCGTGCAGCGGCAGCAGCCGCGGCAGCAGGCCCGCTCCAACCGCAAGAAGAAGTAGACCCTCCGGACCCCCGTCGCCCGAGGCTGTGTACGCCACGGCCGACGCGGGGCCTCCGACCTGAGAGATAAGGATGGACGCAATGTCCGACAAAGACACCGATCTGATGGCCGAGGGCGACCTGGTCGCCGATTACCTCGAAGAGCTCCTCGACATCGCAGACCTGGATGGCGACATCGAGAACTCGGTGCAGGAGGGCCGCGCCTACGTGGCCATCGACACCGATTCCGAGCAGCTCGTGGGCAAGGACGGCGAGGTCCTCGAAGCCCTCCAGGAGTTGGCGCGCCTGGTGGTCATGACCGAAACCGGCAACCGGTCCCGCCTGATGGTCGATGTGGCCGGGTTCCGCGCCCGCCGCCGCGCCGAACTCATCGTGCTGGCGAAGGACGCGATCGCTGCGGTGCAGGAGACCGGCGAGTCCGCGCGTCTCGCGCCCATGAACGCGTACGAGCGCAAGATCGTCCACGACGAGGTGGCAGCCGCCGGCCTCGTGAGCGAGTCTGAGGGCGAAGCCCCCAACCGTCGCGTCGTGGTCCAGAAGGCCTGACCAGACCTTCCCGTCCTGGTTCGACGGCGGGCTCGGCTGAGTGCCGGGTCCGCCGTCGATTCGTTTTTGGCATTGTTAGGCATATGGAGCCCATGGAACACGACCCCTCGGAACTCGAGCAGACGATCGCTGTGCGCTTGTTCGGTACGTACCCGCAAAGCGAGAAACAGCTAAGGCAATATGTCGATATATTGGCGTCGCGCGGCATGGAGTGGGGACTCATGGGCCCGCGCGAGGGCGACAAACTATGGCAGCGACACGTCGCCAACTCGCTCGCGATCGTGGACGCCATCCCGCACGGGCTTGATGTCGCTGATATCGGGAGCGGAGCCGGGCTGCCTGGGATTCCGCTCGCCATCGTCCGTCCGGACCTCCGCATCACGCTGATCGAGTCACTCCAGCGGCGGTGTGAATTCCTGGAGCTCGCGGTCCAAGAGCTGGGGCTCGGTGACCGCGTGGAGGTGCGTCGCGGCCGGGCTGAGGAGGTCAAGGCGCGCTTCGACGTGGTCACCTGTCGGGCCGTCGCTCCCTTGGAAAAGCTCCTGCGCTGGACCACACCCCTGTTCTCCCCTGACGGCATGTTGCTGGCGCTCAAGGGCGCCTCGGCTGAAGAGGAGATCCGCAATGCCGCGAACCTGCTGAAGAACAACCGGCTGAGGGCGGACGTCCTCGAGTTGCAGGCGGCTCCCGGTGTGGAGGGGACGCGCGCCATCCGCGTGACGCGCGCTGGCGCCTGATGCCGGGGCCCCTCTCGACCACTCCCGCCGGCGGGAGCCAGCTTACGGAGGGATGCAGGCATCGAAACTGAATGTTTCACGTGAAACGGCCTCGCCGAATCGTGTTCGACCAGCCGCTTGGGTAGAGTTCTCACGAATCCCCAAGGAGGCCACTCAATGGCGTTGTTCTTCCGCAAGCGCAAGCAGGTGACGGACGAGAACGAGTTGTGGAAGGACCACAGCAATGTTTCACGTGAAACACCCCCACAACCCCGCCGGGCGCTGAGCAACGCCGCGAAGGCCACCCTGGAGGAAGAGTACGGGGATGAGATGGTCGAGTATGCGGCGCCGACGCCCACACTCCCCCGCCCCGCTGAGCCCCGCGTGTTCGTCGTGGCGAACCAGAAGGGCGGGGTGGGCAAGACCACCACGACGGTCAACGTCGCAATGGCGCTCGCCCTCGGCGGCCTCAACGTCCTGGTCATCGACATCGACCCCCAGGGCAACGCGTCAACCGCGCTGGGCGTGGATCACAAGTCCGGCACGAAGGGCACCTACGAGGTGTTGACCGAGCAGATCGGCATCATCGAGCACGCTCAGCCGTCCCCGCACTCCCCCAACCTGCACGTTCTGCCGGCCGCCATCGATCTGGCCATGGCCGAGCTGGAGCTGGTGAACGAACGCGGCCGCGAGATGCGGATGCGTGACGCGATCCGTACCTACATCGACGAATCCGGCGTCGACTACATCTTCTTCGACTGCCCCCCGTCGCTGGGCCTCCTCACGTTGAACGCGCTCGTGGCCGCCACCGAGATCCTGGTGCCTATCCAGACGGAGTACTACGCGCTCGAGGGCGTCTCGCACCTGATGCACACCATCAATCGCGTCAAGGGAAACCTGAACGACGACCTGCAGCTCAGCACCATCCTGTTGACCATGTACGACCCGCGCACCAACCTCTCGCGCGACGTCGCGGAGGAGGTGCGGCGCCACTTCCCCAACGAGACGCTCGAGGTGGAGATTCCGCGTTCGGTGAAGATCGCGGAAGCGCCGAGTTTCGGTCAGACAGTCATGACGTACCAGCCGAAGAACGTGGGCGCCCTCGCCTACCAGGAAGCGGCCGAAGAAATCGCCAACCGCGCAGAAAGGGCTGACGCCTGATGGCAGTTAAGAACACGGGGCTCGGTAGGGGCCTCGGGGACCTGTTCGCACGCACGGATGGTGAATCTGCACCGGAGCAACTCAAGGACGGTTCCGTCTACGAGGAGATCCCGCTTCAGAAGATCGGGCCGAACCCCCAGCAGCCCCGCACAGTGTTCGACGAGGACGACCTGGCGGAACTGGCTGCATCCATCCGCGAGTTCGGTGTGCTTCAGCCCGTCGTCGTGCGTCGAGTCGGGGACGGCTTCGAGTTGATCATGGGGGAGCGGCGCCTCCGCGCGAGCAAGCTGGCCAAGCGCAAGACCATCCCAGCCATCATCCGCGGCACTGACGACCAGGCGCTCCTGCGAGACGCGCTGCTGGAGAACCTCCACCGCGCCAATCTGAATCCGATCGAGGAGGCGCGCGCCTACGGGCAGCTCCTCGATGACTTCGACTGCACCCAGGAAGAGCTTTCGCAGCGCATCCACCGTAGCCGGCCGCAGATCTCCAACACGCTTCGCCTGCTGGGCCTGCCGGAACGAGTGCAGCTGAAGGTGGCGGCGGGGACCATCTCCGCAGGCCACGCTCGGGCGCTGCTCGGCCTGGCTGACGCGGAGGCGCAGGAGCGCCTCGCTGAGCGGATCATCGCCGAGGGTCTGTCGGTACGGTCCACAGAAGAGATCGTTGCCCTGGGGCGCAACAGAGCCACCCCGCGGCAGTCGACCCCTCGCGGGCCGCAGCTGCCGAGCGAACGCGAGCGCCAGATCTCGGGCCATCTCAGCGACCACTTCGACACGCGGGTGAAGGTCAACATCGGGCGGAACAAGGGCCGCATCACCATCGAGTTCGCCTCGGGGGAGGATCTCGACCGAATCATGGCGATCATGGACGGACGAAAGATATAAAGCGTGAAGACGTTATAGCGTTATATCGACAAAACGATAAGGATGGAAACCCGTATGACGGTCAATGAGCAGAGCGCGTCCCACAACTCCCGGAGGTTCGTCCTCGACGCCGAAGACGTGCAGGGAGTGAAGAGCGCGCTGACCCGCTACCGGGTCATGGCCTGGGTGGTGGGAATCCTGCTCGTCGTCCTGGTGTGCGTGGGGATGCCGCTGAAGTACATCTGGGACGACGACAGGGTGGTCCGCTGGACGGGCATCCCGCACGGCTGGCTGTACGCCGTGCTCCTCATCACCGCGTACGACCTGGGGCGCAGGGTGAAGTGGTCGATCAAGTGGTTCCTCGCCATCATGGCGGCGGGCACCGTGCCCTTCCTGAGCTTCGTGGCGGAGCACTTCGCCACGAAGAACGTGAGGGCGACCCTGCGCGCCTCTGAACGGCCCTGATAGCTCGGGCCGCCTGGGTTCAGCTGGCTTTGCCGAGCTGGCGGGCCGAGTAGAGCCCGAAGACGATGGCCCCCGCGGCGAACACCCACCACTGCAACGCGTAGCCGCGGTGCGTAGGGGAGCCGTCGGCCGTGGGGAGCACCAGACGGGCCTCCTCGAGCCCCTGGGCCTCGGACTCGGTCTCCGGCAGGGTGACGTAGCCGGCGATCAACGGGGACGGCCACTCCTGGGCGAGCTCCTGGATGCGGACCGAAGGATAGTCCGCCTGTACGCTACCGCCGGCCTCGGGAAAATCCGGGGCGAGGAAGATGCCCTCGACGCTCTGCGTGCCCTCAGGAGGTGCCGGAATACCCTCGCTGGCGTCGGCGGCGTCCACCGAGCCCCGAACGACGGCGATGTACCTGCTGTCGGCCGTCTCCATGAGCGTCAGGACCCGCCAGGGCGACCCGGTGCCGACGGTCGCCTCGTACTCCGGCAGGTAGACCCCCGTGAACGTGACCCGCTTGCCGTAGATGTCCTGCACCACACCGTCGGGGGCAACCGCCTCGGACAAAGGTGTGGGGGGCTCCGCGGCTCGCTCGGCCGAGACGTCGCGGGTGGATTCCTGGTAGGACGCCATCTGCCAGACCCCCAGCCACATCATGACGAGCGCCACGACGATGCCTGCCACGATGGCGAGGGCCTGCTTCAGGCGAGTGCTCACCGCAGCGTCGCCTGATCCACCAGCGAGGCGAAGACTTCTCCCAGTTCACGGCCTGCTGCCTCGAACGCCAGCGGCGCCAGCGACGTCTCGGTCATACCGGGTGCCACGTTGCCCTCGAAGAACACGGGCCCCTCAGCGGTGACCATCATGTCGACGCGCGACAGGTGACGCAGCCCGAGCGCCCGGTGGACGGCGACTGCCAGCTCCTGCGCAGCGGTGAGCACGTCGTCGTCGAGCTGGGCCGGGGTCACGAAGCGGGTGGCACCGGCGGTGTAGCGGGACTCGTAGTCATAGACGCCGGACTCTGGCCGGATCTCCACCGGGGGGAGAGCGACGGGGCCGTTGCCCTCGTCCAGGACGGTCACGGCGACCTCCGTGCCGCTGAGGTACTGCTCGATGACCGCAACGGCCCCGTAGGCGTAGGCAGCCACCAGAGCCGACGGCAGCGCAGCCGCGTCGTCGACCTTCGTCACTCCCAGCGCAGAGCCCGACCGCGCGGGCTTCACCATGAGCGGGTAGCCGAGCTGCTGCCCGATGGCCGCCATGAGGGCCGGGGCGCCGAGTTCGCGGAAGATGTCGTGGGGCAGCGCGATCTGGCGCGGGGCAGCGAGCCCGGCCGCCCTCACGACGGAGGTGGCCACAGATTTGTCGAAGGTCAACCGGGAAGCGGCGCCCGTGGGGCCGACGAACGGTACGCCCAGCACCTCCAGCACCTCGCGCAGCGCGCCGTCCTCGCCCAGGCCGCCGTGCAGCATGGGCACCACGACGGCGTCCTCGTTGCGGCGCATGAGTTCCACCAGATCGGCGTTGACGTCGGTCTCCACGACGACCCGGCCTGCGTCGCGCAAAGCCTGCGCCACGCGTCGGCCGGACCGCAGCGACACGTCCCGCTCATGGCTGAGGCCCCCTGCAATCACGATGACGGTCACAACATCACTCCTTGTCAGCTCAGGTCTGGCGCTGGCCCGGCGGGCATGCGTCGTTCGACGGGGGAGGTGTGCACGCCGAACGTGGCCATCACCTCGAGTTCGCGCCGCACGACGTCGGCGAATCGCTTGACGCCCAGCTGGATGCGCTCGGCCGGCGGGAAGCAGAAGGAGAGGCGGGCGTTGCGCGCGCCCTGACCGTCGGCGTAGAAGGCGGAGCCGGGGACGAACGCCACCCGCGCGTTCACACCGCGGGGCAGCATGGCCTGCGAGTCGAGGCCCTCGGGCAGGGTCACCCACACGAAGAAGCCACCGGCGGGCTGGGTCCAGGAGGTGCCTGTGGGCATCGTCTCGTGGAGCGTGCTGAGCATGGCGTCGCGACGGTCGCGGTACATGTCGCGGAACACCACCACCTGGCGCTGCCAGTCGTGGTTCTTCAGGTAGTTGCCGATGGCGAACTGGCTGAACACGGGCGGGCACAGCGTCGCCGACTCCTGGGCCAGCACCAACTTCTCCCGCACCGCGTGCGGGGCCAGCACCCACCCCACCCGGAAGCCGGGGGCGAAGGTCTTGGAGAAGGAGCCCAGGTAGATGACGTCCTCGTCGATGGAGCGCATGGCCGGGATGGGATCAGCGTCCAGCGACAGCAGCCCGTAGGGGTTGTCCTCGACCACCAGCACCCCACCCGAGCGGCAGACTTCGAGGATCTCGCGACGGCGGGCCAGCGGCTGCGTCACGCCGGAGGGGTTGTTGAAGTTGGGGATGGTGTAGAGGAACTTGATGCGCTTGCCCTCGGCGGTGAGGCGCGCGATGGTCTCCCGCAGCGCCGTCGGGTTGAGCCCCTCGTCGTCACACGGGACGTGCACCACCTCGGCCTGGTAGCTGAGGAAGGTACCCAGGGCACCCACGTACGACGGCGACTCCGCCAGCACGACGTCGCCGGGGTTGCAGAAGATGCGCGTGACCAGGTCAAGGCCCTGCTGCGAACCGGCGGTGATGGCGATGTCGTCCGGATGGGCCGTGATGCCCTCGAGTGCCATGACGTCCAGGATCTGCTCGCGGAACTCCGGCTCACCCTGGCCGGAGCCGTACTGCATGATCTGCATGCCGCGGGTGCGCACCATCTCCGCCATCGAATCCGCGATGTCGAGCAGCGGGAGGTCGGCGATGTTGGGCATGCCACCGGCGAGCGAGACGATTTCCGGCCGGTTGGCGACGGCGAACAGCGCACGCACGGCTGAGACGCGCATGCCGTTGGTGCGCTCTGCGTAGTTGTCGACAAACCGGTCCAGCCGGGTGTCGTGACGGGTGTTGTCGGTCACTGGCCGATCGCCTCCTTGAAGCGGTCCAGGGTTTCGGCGACCGCGGTTTCGCTCTGTTCGGTGACTGACACGAGCAGCACGCCCACTTCGTCGATCACCTCACCGCACGCCGATTCGCCGGTGTCCTCGGAGACCCCACAGTATCGAGAGCCTCCGGTGGGGGATGGGGTCTGAGCATCGATCTCGATGCCCGCGTTGGCCACGAACTCCGCGACATCCGGCTCCGGCCACGACAGGATGAACACGACGGTGTTCTCACCGTCGGTGTAGTCGGCCTGCACGATGCGCTGGTTGGCCGGTCCGGGACCGGTGCTTTCGCTCGACTCGCCGCGCACCAGATCATCCACCATCAGTGGGGTGTCCAGGGGGAACGCGGGCGAGGGGCTCGCTGAGGGGGAAGGTGTCTGCCCGGGGCGATCCGCGAGACTGCCGCCGATCAGCCCACCGGCGAGCAGGAGCACACCCACCCCACCGGCGAGCGCCGGCTTGACCCAGGCGGGCATGGGCGGCCTCGAACCCACCGGAGGCTCAGGCGATACCGCCGTCCAGCTTTCGGTGGGTCCAGGGTGACCGCCGGAGCTCATCAGAGCAGCTCGTCGATGGCCTTCGTGAGTGCCTTCTTCGTCTTGGCGCCCGAGAGCGAGTTGACGACGCGGCCCTTCTGGAAGAACTGCAGCGTGGGCAGGGACAGCACGCCCTGCTGCGCGGCGAGGTTGGGGTTCGTGTTGGTGTCGACCTTCACGAACTTCACGTCGGTGTACTGCGCGGCCAGTTCGTCGAGGATGGGCGACATCTGCTTGCAGGGCGCACACCAGTCGGCCCAGTAGTCGACGATCACCAGGCTGTCAGCCATCAGCACCTCGTCGGCGAACGTATTCTCCGTCACGTCGGTCACTGCCACGGAATTCTCCTTGCACGTTGGTTGAGCGCCGCCTGCTCTGCCGGCGGAGTCGAAAACCCCGTCATTCTACAGAGCAGGCTGCAGTGCAGCTTACGCCTGAGCGTCTGCGAGTTCCTGGAGGTAGCGCTCCGCGTCGAGGGCGGCGGCGCATCCGGAGCCGGCGGCGGTGATCGCCTGACGGTACGTGTGGTCCACCAGGTCTCCGCACGCGAAGACGCCGGGCAGGTTGGTGGCCGTGCCGCGACCCTCGACGAGGACGTAGCCCTCGGCGTCGAGGTGCACCTGGCCGTTGACCAGCTGGGAGCGCGGGTCGTGGCCGATGGCGATGAAGACGCCGTTGACCTGGAGGTCGCGGTCCACGCCGGTGTTCTTGTCCGTGAGGGTGATCGACTGCACGGAGGTGTCGCCGTTGATGGACTTGATGTGGCTGTTCCACGCGAAGGAGATCTTCGGGTCGCGCATGGCGCGTTCGGCCATGATCTTCGAGGCGCGCAGCTCGTCGCGGCGGTGGACGACGACGACGCTGGAGCCGAAGCGCGACAGGAAGGTGGCCTCCTCCATGGCGGAGTCGCCGCCGCCGATGACGGCGATGGGCTTGTCGCGGAAGAAGGCGCCGTCGCAGGTGGCGCACCAGGACACGCCCCGGCCGGAGAGGCGGTCCTCGTCCGGCAGCCCGAGACGACGGTAGCCCGACCCCATGGCCAGGATGACGGTCTTCGCCCGGTACTCGGTGTCGTCGGAGTCCTTGACGATCTTGATCTCACCGGTCAGGTCGACGGCGGTCACGTCGTCGGTGATCAGCTGGGCGCCGAAGCGCTCGGCCTGCTTCCTCATCTCGATCATCAGGTCCGGGCCGTCGATGCCCTCCGCGAATCCCGGGTAGTTCTCCACCTCGGTGGTGTTCATCAGTGCGCCGCCGGAATCCAGCGCGCCTTCGAAGATGACCGGCTTGAGGTTGGCGCGGGCCGCGTAGATGGCGGCGGTGTAACCAGCGGGGCCGGAACCGATGATGATGACGTCGTGGATCTCGGACATGCACACTTCCTGGAGGTGGAGGGATCGGCCCCATCCTAGGCGCTGCCGCCAAGATCGCCGCTTCCGTTCAGGGGCGTTGCGATGCCCCCTGGGATAAGGGCGCGGTAAGGGTTGCGCCCTATACCCAGCCTGTCGCCGCAGGACTAGGGTCGGAGCATGTCTGAAGAACTGTCTCGCGAAGACCTGCACGCCGCGCTCGGGGTCCGCAAGGAGATGGGGGCCGACATCGAGCCGGCCCTCGTGGATTCGCTGGCCCGCAAGATCGAGGCCACCGTGGAGCGGCGCTTCCAAGCGGAGATGGTGGCCAGCCGGCAGGAGGCCGAAGCTGCCAGGGCAGGTCAGAGCGGACGGATCGCCGTGGGCATCGTGTCGCTTGTCATGGCCATTCCGCTGACTGCAATCTCAGGATCCATGTCGGGCTTCCTCGGCATGCTGCTCGTGTGGACGGGCATCGTGCTCGTCAATGTCGCCATGGCCCTCCGCAGGCCGCGCCCCTGACCGAAAAATGCGAGAGAAACGGC
Organism: Tessaracoccus sp. ZS01; assembly: GCF_022342445.1. Lineage (NCBI taxonomy): Bacteria > Bacillati > Actinomycetota > Actinomycetes > Propionibacteriales > Propionibacteriaceae > Tessaracoccus > Tessaracoccus sp. ZS01. Next base: position 29,172 of record NZ_PQFE01000007.1, read on the forward strand.
CCGTCACGCGACGGGCCGTTTCTTTGTCAGAGGGTCAGTAGTTCCAGCTGGAGCGGTACGCGAAGACGTCGTCGACCGCCTCCTGGGGCACCTCTTCGAGAGTCTTCCAGCGCCACTGCGGGTTGTTGTCCTTGTCGATCAGCAGCGCACGGACACCCTCGACGAAGTCGACGGTGAGCACCGACTCGGCCAGACGGAGATCCTGGTCGAGGACCTCGCTCAGCCCGAGCCGCTCGGCGCGGAGCAGCGCCCGCATGGCCACGTGCACGGCGAAGGGGGAGCGGGCGCGCAGTTCACGTGCGGCCTGCTGGGCGGCCTCGTCTGGATGCGACTCCAGCATGCGCGCGATCTCCACCGGATCGTCGGATTCGTAGCACTCCTGGATCCACGCGGCGTCGAACAACGGGGCGGGCAGCGGGCCGTCGGCCGATTCGTCGGCCAGGTTCAGCAGGAGAGCGTCGCCGCCGGTGAACGTGGCGGCTGTGAGAGCGACGTGGCGACCCACCGCCCGTGCGCGCGCCAGGTGCAGCATCATGCCGACGTCGGGGAAGAAGCCGATCTTGGTTTCCGGCATGGCCATGACCGTGTCCGCGTAGACGATGCGACGGTCCGCGTGACCGCCGAGGCCGAGCCCGCCACCCATGGTGATGCCGCGCATGAAGCTGGTCACCGGCTTGGGGTAGTTCGCGATGAGCATATCGAGGGCGTACTCGGTCTCGAGGAAGGTCAGGAAGGACCCGCCCTCGGCCACGACGGTGGACAGTGCGCGCACGTCAGCGCCGGCGCAGAAGCCGCGTTCGCCGGCCCCGGCGATCTCGACGGCGGTCACGTCGTCGTCGTGGTGCCACTGCGTGAGCGCCTCGTACATCGCCGTCATCATGTCGGCCGTCAGGGCGTTGATCGCCTTCGGACGGTTCAGGGTGATGCGGGCGATGCCATCGGTCACGTCGGTGAGGATGAAATCGGACATGCTGCACAGGGTAACGCCGTCGTGGCATGCAGAAGAAAAGCGGAGGGTTTCAAACCGCTCATGTCCTGTTCATGTCAGCCTGAGCGAGGGGTTCATCCTGTGCAGTACGGCCCGGGCGGTGTCCTCATCGATCACCAGGTCCGTGGCCACGCCGGCGCGCAACGCCCCCAGCACGGGGGCCGCCTTCGCCAGGCCACTGACGACACAGATCCGACGGGGAATGCGCTGCAGTTCAACGGGGGTCATGCCGGTGGCGCGACGGTTGATCTCCAGGTCACGGTAGGACCCGTCCTCACGCAGCATGACGGTGCAGATGTCGCCGACCACCCCGTCGCGCACTAGGGAGTCGAGGTCCTCCCGGCTGAGGTAGTTGGAGGCGTAGACGTGGCTCTGCAGTTCAGCGTCGAGGCCGCCGACGCCGAAAAGCGCGACGTTGCACTCGGCGCGGACGGCGAGGATGTGGCGGGTGGAGCGCTCCCGCCACATCGCCTCACGGGTGCGCGGGTCGTCGAAGAACGCTGGGAGGGCCATGAGTTGCTCCTGCCCACGGAACGCGTTGGCGAAGCGGTGGAGGATGTTGCCGACGTAAGGCAGCCCGGTGGTCTGAGAGTTGGCGCCGCCGTTGAGCCCGATCACGGTGACGCCGCTCACTTCGCGGGGCTTCAGGTGGGCCGCGATGGCCGAGGTGGTGGTGCCCCAGGCCACGCCGACGATGTCGCCGTTGGTCACCGCATCGCTGACGACGCTGGCGGCCAGCCGGGCGACCTGGTCGAGGCGGAAGATGTTGCTCGCCCCGGGACGGACCTGCACCAGGTGGGCGTCGACGTTGAAGTGCTTGCGGAACAGGTCTGCGATCCGGCTCAGCGGGCGGTTGGGATCCGTGATGGAGATGCGAACCAGGCCACGGTCGCGGGCCTCCTTCAGGAGCCGTGAGACGGTGGAGCGTGACACGCCCATCAGGTGGGCGATGGCGTCCATCGTCTCTGATTGGACGTAGTACATCTGGGCCACCTTGAGCAATGTCTCGGTTGTTGCCTCCGCCATGCATTCCCCCTTCTCAGCGGGGTTTGCCGACGTCAGTGGTGCAACCCCTCCCTCATCCTAGGGCGTTGCGTGCACAAACGTGCACGGATGTTGCAAACATCGTGCAGCGGGGTGAAGCTGGGCAGGAGCAAAGGAGCCCCTCATGACCGTCTTGACCCTCCAACAGCGTGCCGCCTCGTTGTCGGCCATGTCGTCAGAAACCTTCGACGTCCTTGTGATCGGCGGCGGTGTGACGGGTGCAGGTATCGCGCTGGACGCAGCCGCGCGAGGCCTGCGCACCGCCGTCATCGAGGGACAGGACTGGGCCTCGGGCACGTCATCGCGGTCGTCGCGGTTGGTGCACGGCGGACTGCGCTACCTCTACAACCTGGACTTCAAGCTGGTGGCGGAGGCGCTGAAGGAGCGCGGCCGACTGTTGACGGTGATCGCTCCGCACCTCGTCGAGGCCCAGCCGTTCCTGTGGCCGTTGAAGACGCCGGTGATCGAGCGGGCCTACTCCGCCGTCGGCGTGGGGATGTATGACGCGCTGGCCGTCATCGGTGCCGGGTTCAAGAAGACCGTGCCGCTGCAGAAGCACCTCTCCAAGAAGGGCGCCATGCGCCACTTCCCCGACATCAAGCCGTCGGCGCTCACCGGCGCCATCGAGTTCTATGACGCTCGAGTCGACGACGCGCGCCTGGTCATCACGCTGATCCGTACCGCCGCCAAGTTCGGCGCCGAGGCTGCAAGCCGCGTCCGGGTCACCGACATCCTCAAGGATGACCGCGGCCACGCCAGCGGTGTGAAGGCGGTGGACCTGGAGAACGGCGACGAGCTGACCATCAAGGCCAAGCGCATCATCAACGCCACCGGCGTGTGGACCGAAGAGACCCAGGACATGGCCGGAGGCACCGGCGGCCTGAAGGTGCTGGCGTCCAAGGGCATCCACATCGTGATCCCGCGTGAGCGGATCAAGGCGAAGGCCGGCATGTTCCTGCGCACCGAGAAGTCTGTGCTGTTCATCATCCCGTGGCAGCAATACTGGGTGATCGGCACCACCGACACCGCCTGGCACGAGCAGTTGAAGCACCCGGTGCCGACCTCGGCCGACATCGACTACGTGCTGGCCCACGCCAATGAGGTGTTGGCCCGCCCGCTGACCCGCGACGACATCATCGGCACCTACGCCGGCCTCCGGCCGTTGCTGCAGCCGAAGGTGCTGGACGAGTCGAAGTCGACGAAGGTCTCCCGCGAACACACCGTCACCGAGGTCATCCCGGGCATGGTCGCCATCGCCGGCGGCAAGTTGACCACCTACCGCGTGATGGCTGAGGACGCCGTGGACTTCGCGCTGGGGGAGTCCGACGCCAAGACACGTCGGTCGGTGACGTTCGACCTGCCGCTGCTGGGTGCCGACGGTCTCGACGCCGTGCGCAACCAGGCGGGTCGCCTGGGCGCCAAGTACGGGTTCGACGCGGACCGGATGCAGCACCTCTTGTCGCGCTACGGCTCTGAACTGCCGGAACTCCTGGCCACCATCGACGACGACCCCACCTTGGGTGAGCCCCTCGCGGCGGCACCGCAGTTCTTGCGCGCCGAGGTGCACCGCGCCTGCACCGTCGAGGGCGCCCTGCACCTGGAGGACATCTTCATCGCCCGGGTGCGGCTCAACTCCGAGGCGCGTGACCGCGGTGGCGCGGCCGTCGACGAGGTCGCCGAGGTCGCGGCTGCAGCTCTGGGCTGGGACGCCGAGAAGACCGAGGCCGAGAAAGCGAACTACCGGGCGCGGATCGCGGCGGAGCTCGCTGCGGAAGAGCAGAGCACCGACGAGGCAGCATCCGCGGAGCGGGAGAAGGCCGAGGACATCGTCTGACGCTTCTCCCCTGAGTCCTGGCTCCTGAGGCCGGGGTGGCCTCAAATCTAGGTGGCCCCAAATCTAGATTTGGGGCCGTCCGCCACCTCAGATCTGGATCCGGCGTGGCCGGGGTGGGGTGGCCTCTCCACCAGCCGGTGGCCCCGCCCGTCGCAGCTTTGGTTGTCGGCCGGAAGTGCCCCTATACTTGCCACGCGCACTTCGGGGCATTAACTCAATTGGTAGAGTGCCACCTTTGCAAGGTGGAAGTTAGGGGTTCGAGTCCCCTATGCTCCACAACTCGAGAACCGCCTGGCACAAGCCAAAACGGATGCAAAACACGTAGTGAGGCGGGATTCCGACTCCGCCAAGCTGCGCCACCCTCCGCCACCGTGCACCACTCTGTGGCCCCAAATTGGTCACGAAATAGGCCATAATGGGTACCGATTGGCCCCAGATTGGACACGGATTGGACCCGGAGAACCGGGGGAGGGAGCCCGAACATGGCGCGTGCACCCCGCAGACTTCCGCCCGGAATCCTGCTCCTTCCGAGCGGGAACTACCGGGTTCGCTACCTCGGCCCCGACGGGAAGCGGTATTCCAAGACCTTCACCCACCTGCAGGACGCGAGGTATTGGCAGGCGTCCGAGCAGCGACTCATCGATCAAGACGGCTGGACACCGCCGGAGGTACGTCAGCGCCGACAGGACTCTGCAGCGCTCACCGTGGGCGAGTGGGCCGAGCAGCGCATCGCGGCATGGTCCACCCGATCGAGGTCGCCCATCGTCGGCAGCACCGTCGAGGATTACCGACGGTGCCTGCGTCTCCGGATCGACGGCTGGCTCGGGGACACACCCCTCACACTCGTCACTGCCGCGATCGTGCGCAAGTGGCACGAGGCTCTCCCGGACACACCGACCATGAACGGGAAGGCCTACGATCTCCTCAAGCACCTCATGAACGACGCCGTCAACGACGAGCTGATCGCGGCCAACCCGTGCCGCATCGTCGGAGCCGGCAAACCACGAGCCAAGGGGGCAGCTGAGGCGCTCAGCGCAAGCGATATTGGGCCGTACCTCGAAGCGGTGGAGGAATATTACCGCCCAGCCCTGGCAGTGGCCGTCCTGGGTGGCCTCCGATCTGGGGAGGTACGTGGCCTGCGTCGGCGCGATCTCGACGTGGAACAGGGCTTCATCCGAGTCGCCGGGGCCATCCGACGGGAACAGGTGGCCGAGGGCGAGTACAAGCGCGACTACACAGACACCAAGACTCCGGCTGGGAAGCGCGTCATCTACCTACCCGCCGCAGTGCTGGACTACCTCCGGCCTTGGGTCCAGAACCACAATTTCGCACCCGACGAGCTGCTCTTCCCGGCCCGCCGTACAGGCAAGATCATGAACGAGACGGTGCTGGCAGCAGCGCACCGGCGCGCTGCCAGGCAGATCGGCCGTCCGACGCTCACCCTGCACAATCTCCGGGCAACCGCTGCCACTCTCGCAAAGCAAGCAGGCATGACTGACCGTGAGGTGCAACGCCGCTTTGGTCACACAACGGCGGCAATGGCTAACCTGTACCAAGTACCCGAGCTTGAGCGAGACAAGTCGGGTGCTGCCATGATCGATTCTCTGCTCCAGTCACGTGGGCATCAAGCCCGGCTCCCCAGTGGCGGCTGATTCCTCTGCGCGAGCTCCTACGCTCACGGGCTTCTGATTCAGCTTTCCTGCCTACTACGGGCCGCGGAGATGCGCGGTTGATCGATCGTCAGGCGTAGCGCATCGTCGTCATCATCCCGACTTCCGCGTGGTAGATGTTGTGGCAGTGCAGCATCCACTCGCCGGGGTTGTCGGTGATGAGGTCGAGTTCGATGGCCTGCATGGGGGTCAGGAGCACGGTGTCTTTGCGGAGGCCTCCGCTGCCCGGGAGTCCCCAGGTGTGGCCGTGGATGTGCATGGGGTGGGCCATCATGGTCATGTTGGTCATTCGCATCCGGACGCGCCGGTCGGGGCTCACCTCGAGTGGTTCGTGGTCGCCGAACTTGCGGCCGTTGATGCCCCAACCGTAGGGGTCCATCTGACCGTTGAGTTCCACATCGAAGGTGTCGTCGGGCTCGCCGTCGGGCAGGCGCGCCTGCGCTGCGGCGCGTAGTTGCGTACCGAGCAGGGCGTCGCCGTCGAGCTCCGGGACCGGGGCATCCGTCGAGGGCGCGTCGCCCGAGGCCGTCCGAACGACTGCGCGGGCGGTCCCGGTCTTGCCCTCGGGCCGTGCCGCGAGCGGGAAGGTCCCGTCGCGCAGGGTGACCGTCACGTCGTAGCGCTCTCCCATTGCGATGTACAGGGCTGCGGTATCGACGGGTTCGACGGGGAATCCGTCGGAGTGTGTGACGGTCATGGTGTGGCCCCCCAACGCCAGCTTGAAGATGGTGTCCGAGGCGGCGTTGATGATCCTGATGCGGATGCGCTGTCCCGGCTTGGCTTCGAAGGTTGCGGGGGCTTCAGGTACGCGTCCGTTGATGAGGTAGTGCGGGTATTCCACGTCCCCGGCATCCCCCAGGGGCGAGGATGCCCCGTGCCCCATGTCGCGCATGTTCCCGTGGCCCATGCCCATCGAGACCGCGCCGTTCTCCGCGGCGAACTCCTCGAAGATCTCGTCCGGGCCCCGGCCCACGCCGTCGGTCCAATCGTCGAGGACCACGATCCACTCGTCGTCATAGGCCCCCGGTTCGTCGGGGTCGTCGATGATCAGGGGTGCATACAGGGCACGGTCGAGTTGAACGCCGGAGTGCGAATGGAAGAAGAAGGTCCCGGGGTCCGGTGCCACGAACTCGTAGGTGAAGCTCGTGCCGGGCTCGATGGGGTCCTGCGTCACCCCCGGCACACCGTCGGCGGCGTGGTGCAGCCGGACGCCGTGCCAGTGCACGCTGGTCGATGCGGGCAACTGGTTGTCGACCGTGATCCTGAACAGGTCTCCAGCCGTGCCGCGCAGCACACCCATGCTCGAATCGTCGTACGCCCAAGTCTTCGCCGTCAGGCCGCCGAGGTCGAGCGTGACCGGCCGCGGCGCCAACGTCTGCTGTACGACGGAACGCCCCGGCGCCGGAGCGAGCGAAGGGGCCGGGTACGAGCGAGAGGCACCGGAGCCGGGCGCTGGAGTGCCGGGCTTGTTCGAGGGGCTCGTGCAGGCGGACAGGAGTCCCGCCCCGGCGATACCCGTGGCGCCGAGGAGCAGGTGGCGGCGGTTCAAAGCGGTCATGAGTCAATACTCCCCTGGGTATCGTCCTGATCCAAGCCTGGAATGTTCAGGAACGGTCAAGGTTCCGTGGGTAGGGACATGCCAGGATCTTGACGGGATCTTCACCGAATCCGCACCCGGGCCAGATCCGGTGCGCGCACAGTGATCGCGGGAGTTTTCACGAAGAACAAGGAGAAAGTCAGTGATTCGCACCACCAAACGGAGCTGGCGCAGACCAGCGACCCTCACCGTCCTCGCCACTGTGGCCCTGGCGTTGAGCGCCTGCGGCCAAGGCGAGGGCACCGACCCGAACCCCGGCACGACAACACCGGGGCGAGCGGCGACAGACGATGGCGCAACCGTGGCGACTGAGGATGCAACCGCCTCGGGGTCGACGCCGGAGATCGCGTCCGTCGACGGCACCGTATGGGTCGCCAACGAGGACGGGGACTCGCTCAGCGCGCTGGACGCCGCCACCGGCGAGGTCGTCACGACCGTGACAGGAATCGAGAGCCCGCACAACGTGCAGGTGAGCCCCGATGGCAGCACCGTTTGGGCCATCAGCGGACACAACAACGCACTCGTGGCCCTGGATGCGGAGACCTACGAACTGCGGGGGACGGCACCCACCGGCACGAGTCCCGCACACGTGATCGTCACACCGGACGGCGAGACTGTGTATGTCACCAACGCCGGCGACGACACAATGAGCGTCTACGAGGCGGACTCGCTCGAGTTGCGTGCCACCATCGACCTGAGCGCCGGCCCGCACGGGCTGCGGGCCAGTCCCGACGGGTCAACCGTGGTCGTCGCCAACACCACGGCCGGCGCGATCGACGTCGTCGATACTGCTACGAACGCGGTGGCCGCCAGTATCCCCGTGGGCGACTCGCCACCTCAGGTGGCGGTCAGCGCCGACGGAAGATATGTCTACGTGACCCTCATCGGGTCCAGCTCGGTGGTGAAGGTCGACCTCGCGGAACAACAGGTCATCGGATCGGTTGCGGTCCCGGCCCCCCGGTGCAGCTTTACCTCACTGCCGACGGGACGCGGCTGCTCTCGGCGGACCAAGGTACCGACGACACTCCCGGCACCACCGTGACCGAGATCGACCCCGAGTCCATGACCGTCGAGTCCACCGTGCAAGCCGGGTCCGGGCCGCACGGTGTCGTCATCGAGCCCACGGGGCAGCGAGCCTGGGTCACCAACCTCTACGACGACACGGTCTCGGTCATCGACCTCACCGCGAAGGCCACCATGGCGACGGTGACCGTGGGCGACAAGCCCAACGGGATCAGCTACAGCCCGCTGCCGCCGGCCCCCGGGCCGGGCACCGTCGAGATCAGCGTGCCGGAATACGCTACCGCGACCGGAGGCGGCCACGACGAGCACTGACGGATCCCCGATCGCGCGTTAGCTCGGGCAACGTGGACCGCACCCCCAGCCATTCGCCGGGGGTGCGGTTCGCTTGTGTTGGAGTGCCCGAAGGGCTGATCACTCGTGGTGACCGTCGTGTTCCTCCTCTGCTGGCGTCGCTGCAGGTGCCGGGGCGTCAGGCTCATCCCCGCTCCCGGGGTCAGGGTTGAACAGGGGGCCGAGGACGAGCGTGGAGAAGAGGAACAACGTCGAGAAGATCACGACACCGATCGCGGGCGCCTTCCAGGTGGCGAAGCGTCGGTGGATGCGGCGGAGGAGGGGAATGCTCAACAGCAACCCCGCCACGTACAACACCGCGTTGCCCAGGAACCCCGTCAGGATCGCTGCACCGGCCAGGAACCCGACGTGGTGCAACACGTGGGGAGCGAGCCCCATGAGCGCGCCGACGGTGGCGCGGGCTCCGGCCCAGATCGTGCCGAGGAGACTGCGCGCGCCACCACCTGCGGGCTCAGCCGGAGCCATCACTTCCACGGCGGTTTCGACCATCATGGGTGTGTCCTAGCTGTTGTGGTGGGCGTCCCAGCCCGCGAACCCCTGATGCATGACGCCAGGGTTGTGGGTGCCGCTGAAGCCCGTCTCGGAGGCGTGCATCCGGACGTGCTCGGCGAAGTGGCGCCCGCTGGGCTCCCCGGCGCCCGCCGGCACAGCGGTCACGGCGAGCAGTGCGGCAGCCGCTGCGACGAGGGCGGCGATCCTCTTCGTGGGGGTCATGTGGGGTCTCCTTTTGTCGGGCGGCGGCACAAGAGCCACCACGACCACTTTCCCGCCGGCAGGTATAGATTCGGTGAAGCCTCGACCCGGCTTCCGTCAAGGATCGGCGGCGCGTCAAGCCCGGGGTGTCGTGGACGCGGCGACGACAGGCTCGTCGGGCGCGGCCTGCGCCGGCTCCTCGTGCGGTGGGGTGTGCCCGTGCCTGGCCTCCCGAACGATCAAAGCGGTGCCGACGAGGATGCTGACGATGCCGAACACTTGCGCCTCGGTGAGGCCAAGCAGGATGGGGTTGTTGATCCGGACGATCTCGACAATAAGCCTCGCCGCTCCACTCAGGACGAGGTAGGCGCCGAACACGGTGAGCGGGCCGACGCGGCGTCCCAACGCCCACAAGATGCCCGCGATCAAGAACGCCCCGACCGCCTCATACAGCTGGGCGGGGTGGACCGGGACGTCGACCGGGACCGCGCCGTTGGGGAAGGCCATCCCCCACGGGAGGTCCGTAGGTTTGCCGTAGGTGCCGTCGCCCGCAAGGAAACAGCCGATCCGGCCGATGCCGTAGGCCGCCGACAACGGTGCCGCCATCGCCCCGGCGACCTTCGGCAGCGACAGCTGGTGTCGCCGGGTCATGACGACCACCGCGATCGTCCCGCCGATCAGGCCGCCGTACCAGACGAAGCCGGAACCGCCGAGCATGTGCCAGGACAGGTGCTGGAAATTGGCGATGAGGAAGTACACCTTGGCGCCGACGAAGCCCCAGAGAGTGGCCCACAGCGCGATCGAGTGGCCCACCTCTTTGTCGTAGCCGACCCGCTGGAAAGAACGGCCCAGAAGGTACGCGCCCACCAGGAGCGCGAGCGCCTTGCTGAGTCCATAGGACTGGACCCCCACACCGAACACCGAAAACAGCTCAGGCCACACAGTCGACTCCCGTCGTCGAATCACGAGGGCGCACAGCTGCGCCATCGACTCCACGCTGTCCGACCGGCGTCAAGCGCCTGCCCGGAATCGGCAAAGATTCCGTCAAGATCGACCTGCGCGGCCTGAACCCTCCGGACCCAGTGCACGGATCTTGATCGAACCTTGATCGGATGCCGTTGCGATTCGCATACTCCAGCCATAGTCTCGGTCCATACCCGTACCCCCCTAGGGTATGGATTCTCGAGTGAGGTGGCGTGATGGTTTGGGTTGTTCTGGTCGGCGCGGTAGTGCTGACTGCATTGCTTGTGTGGTTCTTCTTCGGTCCCAAGAAGGCTGGGAGCGTGCGCGTCGAGGACGGGGTGCAGGTGGTGGAGGTCACCGTCGATGGTGGCTACAGTCCCGGCGTGATCGAGGGGGTCCGTCCCGGCATGCCGGTGCGGATCCTGTTCGACCGCAAGGAGGGGGGTGAGTGCACATCGCGGGTGGTGATGCCCGACTTCAAGATCAACGCTAGCCTGCCGGCATTCCGGACCACGGCGGTGGAGTTTACCCCGGAGGCTGCCGGCGAATACCGGTTCGCCTGTGGGATGAACATGGTCTCGGGCCTCATCCGGGTCGCCGGTGCTGTGCCGGAGACTCCACCTGCCCTCGCACAGCCCGACGCAGCGGCATCGGAAGCGGCCACGCCGGGCACCGTGGCGAACGCGTCGCCGCTCGTCGCCGACGATGACGATGAGGAGTCGGAGCGGGCCGCCGAGATCCGGGATTTGACCCGGCGCGTCTCCATCGGCGCGTTGCTCACTCTACCCGTCCTCGTCGCGGTGATGGGTGTCGAACTGTTCGGAGTGACCTGGGTTCCGGAGTTCCTGATGAACCCTTGGCTGCAGCTGGCGCTGATCGCGCCGGTGATGTTGTGGTCCGGTTGGCCGATCCACCGCGTCGGGTGGCGGGCGCTGTCGCACCGCACCGCCGACATGAACTCGCTGATCACACTCGGCACGGTGGCGGCATTCGGCTACAGCCTGGTGGTGACGTTCGCGCCGCAGATCCTCCCTCCGGAGTTGCAGCAGGTGTACTACGAGGCCGTCGGCGTGATCATCACCCTCATCCTGCTGGGCCGCCTGCTGGAGACGAAGGCGAAGGCGGGCACGGGCGAGGCGATCCGCAAGCTCATCGGTCTCCAGCCGCGCACCGCCCGGGTCCTGCGCCTCGGCACTGAGGTGGAGATCCCGATCGAGGAGGTTGAGGTCGGCGATGTGGTGCTCATTCGGCCCGGCGAGAAGATCCCCGTCGACGGCGAGGTGATCTCCGGGACGTCGGCCGTCGACGAGTCCATGGTGACCGGGGAGTCGATCCCGGTGACCAAGACCGTGGGCGATCCGGTGATCGGCGCGACGATCAACTCCACCGGCGCGCTGCGCTACCAGGCCACCCGCGTCGGGGCCGACACGATGCTCGCCCAGATCATCAAGCTGGTCCGCGAGGCACAGGGTTCGAAGGCCCCCATCCAGCGGCTGGTGGACAAGGTCTCCAGCTACTTCGTCCCCGTCGTCATCATCATCGCCGTCTGGACGCTGGCGATCTGGCTCCTGGTCGGCCCCCCGCCCGCGTTCGTGTTCGCGCTCGTCGCCGCGGTCTCGGTGCTGATCATCGCCTGCCCCTGCGCGCTCGGCCTGGCAACTCCGATGTCGATCACTGTCGGCACCGGCAAGGGCGCCGAGCACGGCATCCTGATCCGATCCGCCGAGGCACTTGAAACCGCGCACAAGCTCGACGCCATCATCCTCGACAAGACCGGCACCATCACCAAGGGCATTCCCATCCTCACCGACGTCGCCGCTGCCGGTGGCCACGACGAAAACCAGCTGCTCGGCTGGGTCGCCGCCGTGGAGAAGAGCTCCGAGCACCCACTCGCCGCAGCGATCGTCGCCGGCGCCGTCGAGCGCGGCATCACGGTGCTCGACACCGACGACTTCGACTCGATCACCGGGCAAGGCGTGCGCGGCCGGGTCGACGGACACGACATCCTCGTCGGCAACCGCCGGTTGCTCGCCGCAGGCGGAGTGATCGACGAGGCACTGCTCCCCCTGCACGACGCGCTCGCCGCCGACGGCAAGACCCCGATGCTGGTCGCGGTCGACGGCCGCGCCGCCGGGGTGGTAGCCGTCGCCGACACCATCAAGGAAGGATCCCCCGCCGCGGTCGCGGCCCTCCAAGCCCGCGGCATCGAAGTGATCATGATGACCGGCGACAACAGGGCCACGGCGGCCGCGATCGCCGCCCAGGTCGGGATCCGCCGCGTCGTCGCCGAGGTGATGCCCGAACACAAGGCCGCCGAGGTCCGCCGCCTCCAGGAGGAGGGCAAGGTCGTGGGCATGGTCGGCGACGGCATCAACGACGCCCCCGCACTGGCGCAAGCCGACGTCGGCTCCGCGATCGGCACCGGCACTGACGTGGCCATCGAATCCTCCGACATCACCCTCATCTCCGGCGCCCTCTCGGGTGTCGTCACGGCGGTGGACCTGTCCCGCGCCACGATGCGCAACATCAAACAGAACCTCGTGTTCGCGTTCCTCTACAACACCCTCGGCATCCCCATCGCGGCCGGCCTGCTGTACCCGTTCTTCGGGATCCTGCTCAGCCCGATGATCGCCGCCGGCGCCATGGCGCTCTCGTCCCTTTCCGTCGTCGCCAACGCCAACCGCCTGCGAGGCTGGACGCCCCGCCCCATCCCGGAGCCCGGCCCGACCGGGCACGCCACGACGCCCGTCGTGGAAATCGGCGGCACCGTATCCGCCACCACCACCACCACAGAAAAGGACACCACCATGTTCGGCAAGAAGAAGACCCCCACCCACATCGACCCCGTCTGCGGGATGAAGGTACAGCCCGCGAAGGCCGCCGCCACCCGCGAGCACGACGGCAACACGTTCTACTTCTGCTCCACGCACTGCGCAGCGACGTTCGACGCGGACCCCCACCGCTACGGACACCCGGAACCCGAAACGGCCCCCCACGGCCCGCACTCCGGCCACCACGACCACTAGCCGAGCGCAGAGCATGCGGGAGATGGGATCGATCGACATGGCCAGCACCGACGACAAGAACGCGCTCATCAACCGGCTCAGCCGGATCGAGGGCCAGATCCGTGGCATCTCCCGCATGGTCGATCAGGATACGTACTGCATACAGACCCTCACGCAGATCTCGGCCGCCTCCAGCGCGCTACGGTCGCTGGCACTGGTACTCATCCAGAACCACCTGCAGCACTGCCTCGCCGAGGCGGTCGAGTCCGGCGACCAAGAGCTGCAAGACGCCAAAGTCCAGGAGGCGTCCGCAGCGATCGGGCGCCTCCTGCGCAGCTGAGGAGACCGCCACCCTCCGCTTCGCCCCAGTCCTCGGCGGCAGGCGGAGAGCCCAAAGAAGAGCACGCGGAGCAACCCGCCGATCGAACCGACCGACGAGCGCCACAGATTCAGAGAAACACACGATACGAAACAAGCACTGGAGACTGATATGGAGATAAAGGTTGCCGTCAACGGCTACGGAGTGATCGGAAAGAGGGTCGCGGACGCCGTCCGGGCCATGCCGGACATGGTCCTCGTCGGGGTGGCCGACGTCGCCACGGACTGGCACGTGCGCACTGCCGTAGGGCTCGGACTCGACGTGTTCGCCGCCAACGAAGATGCGCGCACCGCGATGCAGCCGGCCGGTGTGCCCCTGGCGGGCACCCTGTCCGATCTGCTCGAACGGGTGGACGTGGTCGTTGATACCACCCCGAAGAAGATCGCCGCCACCAACGTGCCGATCTACCGCACGGCTGGGGTCAAGGCGGTCTTTCAGGGTGGGGAGTCCCACGCGACCACCGGGCACTCCTTCGTCGCCCAAGCCAACTACGCCACCGCACTCGGCCGGGACACCACGCGGGTGGTGTCGTGCAACACCACCAGCATCGTGCGCGTCCTCGGCGCGTTGCGGGACGCAGACCTCCTCGCCCGCGCCCGAGGGGTGCTCATCCGTCGGGCCACCGACCCGGGCGAGTCCCATCAGGGCGGCATCATGAACACCATGGTCCCCGAGGGCGCCATCCCGTCCCACCAGGGCCCGGACGCCCGCACAGTGCTGCCCGACCTGGACGTGGTCACCATGGCCGCGAAGGCGGCGCACACCCAGACCCACAACCATTACTGGACCCTCCAGCTGACCCGGCCCGCCAGCCGCGGGGAGGTCCTTGATGCCCTGCGTGCGGCCCCCAGAATCGCGTTCATCCGCTTGGCCGACGGCCTCACAGCCCTGAACACCACCGTCGAGCTCATGCGCGACATCGGCCGGCCCCGCGGGGACATGTGGGAGGTCGCCATGTGGGAAGACGTCCTGACGGTCGAGGGGGATGAAGCCTTCCTGACCTACCAGGTCTTCAACGAGGCCATCGTCGTCCCCGAGACCATCGACGCCATCCGCGCGCTGGCCGGCACCGTTACCGAGGGCGCCACCTCGATCGAAATGACAGACGACGCACTGGGGATGCGCCGGGAGTTCCTTCCCGCCCCAGTCTGGGAGCAGGCATCGCCGACCCGTCGACGCACGACTATTGGCCACGAAACTGGAACGGAAGACCGATCATGAAGAATCAGACCACGGTCCTGGAGGTCGGCGGCCTGCACTGGGCCACCTCCGAATCGGTGATCGAGAAGGCGTTACGCGGACTGCCCGGCGTGCTGGCCGTCGAGGCCAGCGCCGCCTCCCAGACAGCGACCGTCACCTACGACCCGGACGCGACCTCGGTGGCCCAGCTGGTCGGCTGGGTCAACGACTGCGGCTACCACTGCACTGGGCAGTCGGTGCCCGAGCACATGTGCCACCCGATGGCCGAACCCGCCCCGACCGACGGCCACGCCGGGCACGGTGCCCACGCACGGCAGGCCGACACGCATCCAGGCCCGCCGGGGCATGATGACGACCACGCCCGCCACACCGGTCCCGGTGGCGGTGCGGATGAGGTTGACCGCTCCGCGCAGGCGGTGATGGGCCACGGCGGGCACCATGGTGGCGGCTCGATGGAGGACATGGCCAGGGACATGCGCAACCGGTTCTTGGTTGCCTTGATCCTGGCGATCCCCATCACTATCTGGTCCCCGCTCGGGCGTGACGTGCTGGGGTTGAACCCGCCGCTGGCGTTCGGGCTGCGCGACGACGTCTTCACCTTGATCCTGTCGCTGCCGGTGGTGTTCTACTCGGCGTGGATCTTCTTCGACGGCGCCTTCCGGGCGCTACGGGCCAGGACGTTGGACATGATGGTCCTGGTAGCGGTCGCCGTGGGGGCCGGTTGGCTCTACAGCCTGGTGGTCACCCTCACTGGCGGTGGTGAGGTCTTCTACGAGGCGGCCACCGTGTTGACGACGTTCGTGCTGCTGGGGCACTGGCTGGAGATGCGAGCCCGGGGCGGCGCGAACGACGCAGTGCGCACGCTGCTGCAGCTGGCCCCCTCCCAAGCCGTGGTGATTCGTGACGGCCAACCCGTGGAGGTCCCCACCGCCGAGGTCGTCGTCGGCGATCTGCTGCTGGTACGGCCAGGCTCGAAGATCCCCACCGACGCAGTCGTGGAGGAGGGCGAGTCCGAGGTCGATGAGTCGATGGTGACCGGAGAGTCCATGCCGGTCGAGAAGGCGCCCGGAGCGGAGGTGATCGGCGCCTCGATCAACACCACAGGCACCTTGCGGGCACGGGCCACGAAGGTCGGCGCGGACACTGCGCTAGCGCAGATCGTGAAGATGGTCCAAGAGGCACAGAACTCCAAGGCCCCCGGGCAACGCCTCGCCGACCGGGCCGCGTTCTGGTTGGTGTTCGTCGCCCTCATCGGCGGCACCGTGACCTTCACCGTGTGGATGCTCGCCGGGGCCGGGGTCCCTGTCGCGATGCTGTTCGCGATCACCGTCGTGGTGGTCACCTGCCCCGACGCGCTGGGGCTGGCCACACCGATGGCGATCATGGTCGGCACAGGGCTCGGCGCCAAGCGGGGGGTGCTGTTCAAGAACGCCACCGCGCTGGAGGGCACGGCGAGGATCGACACGGTGGTGATGGACAAGACCGGCACCCTGACCAAGGGCGAGCCGGAGGTCACCGAAATCATCACCGCCGGCATGAGCGAGCAGGAGATGCTGGCCCTCGTCGCCGCCGTCGAACGCGAGTCTGAACACCCACTCGCCCGTGCGATCGACAACTACGCCGCCGAGCGCGGCGTGCCCGAACTGGCCGCAAGCGAGTTTCTCAACGTCCCGGGCCACGGTGCCACGGCCACGGTTGACGGGCGCCGAGTCCTGGTGGGAAACCTGCGCCTCATGATCGCGGAGAACGTCGACCTGGGGCACCTGGCCGAGCGGCGGAACGAGTTGGCCGCGTCCGGGCGCACCGCGGTGCTGGCGGCGGTGGGCGGGCGCGCGGTGGGTGTCATCGCGCTGGCCGACGCGGCTCGAGACACAGCCGCCGCGGCCGTCGCGGCCCTGCACGAGACCGGGATCGAAGTCGTCATGCTCACCGGCGACAACGAGGCCACCGCACTGCGCATCGCCGAGCAGCTCGGCATCGACACCGTCATCGCTGAGGTCCTGCCCGGGGACAAGGCCGACAAGATCGCCGAGCTCCAGCAGGCAGGGAAGTCGGTGGCGATGGTGGGTGACGGCGTCAACGATGCCCCGGCGCTGGCCAAGGCCGACATCGGCATCGCGATCGGAGCCGGCACGGATGTGGCGATCGAGACCGCCGACCTCGTCCTGATGCGCTCCGATCCTTTGGACGTCCCCATCGCGCTGCGCATCGGCAAGGGCACCGTACGGAAGGAACGCCAGAACCTGGCCTGGGCGATCGGGTACAACGCCATCGCGCTGCCCATCGCTGCAGGGGTGTTCTACCCCGCCTTCGGCCTAATGCTGCGTCCGGAGATCGCGGCCCTGACGATGTCGGGTTCCACGGTCATAGTCACGCTCAACGCCCTGCTGCTCAAGCGGCTCAGGTTGCCCGCGCAACAAACCCCGGGCGCGCCCCAGCGCGCGGTCCAAGAGCCGATCATACCGGTCCCGGCCGGGACCCGCTGACGGGGTTGGCGTGGACGTCCCTGTTGGCACCACCGCTGCGCCGGCCGGAGCGGTGGCCCGGGGACCGAAGCCGTTGCGGATGCTGTGGATCACCGCCGCCTGGGGGGCGTGCTTCGTCGTGATCGAATGGGGGCTGCGCGACGCCCCGCTGCTGTGGTACGCCGCACTGCGTGCCCTCGTGGCCGGCCTCGCCCTGCTGGCCCTGGGCTCCATCCAGCACCGCCGGCCCCCGCGCGGCGCACGTGCCTGGGGCCTGGTCACGGTCCTCGGGCTGGTCAACGTCACCCTCGCCTTCGCCACCATGTTCGCCGGGGTCGCTGGTGGCGCGACCGGCACCGCCGCGGTGCTCGCCAACGCCCAGCCCCTCCTGATCCTCCTACCGGCCTGGCGGCTCTACGGCGAGCGGCTCTCCACCCGGACGACGGCCGCCCTCGTCGTCGGCTTCGCCGGACTCGTCCTGGTCGCGGTACCCGGCGGCGGGGGTAGCGGCGCGACCTTATCGCTGCTCTCGGCGGCGGCCGTGACCGCCGGCACCCTGCTGTCCCGCCGCCTGGCCGGGCTGGACCTGGTCACGGCAACCGCGTGGCACCTACTGATCGGCGGAGCCGGGCTGGTGGTGTTGGCAGCGGCCGCGGAGGGCGCACCGGTGATCGCCTGGACCCCCCGCTTCGTCCTGTCGCTGGCGTTCCTCGCGCTGGTGGGCACCGCGGCGACCACGGTGGCGTGGTTCGCCGAGGCCCGCCACAGCCGCCTGGACACCCTGACCACTTGGACCTTCCTCACCCCCATCCTGGGCATCGTCCTGGCCGCCGCCCTGCTCGGTGAACGCCCGCGCGGGTGGACCGCGCTCGGGCTCCTCGCCGTGCTGGCGGCGATGTGGATCACCCTACGACCACCACACCCCACCACCACCGAGCCGCACAGCGCCCTCTGAAGGCGCCTCGCCTCCCGGAACCCCCACCACCACGGCGGTCCGCGCCGAAGCGGATCCTTCAACCATGGACTGGGTGGTGACCGACTCCACCACGTCGACCGATGTTAGGGAGGACGGCCGGCCGCGTCTCGTCGCTGTGACGCGGTAACAACACTCCCGGAACACCCCGTATCGCCCGTCCCGCCGTGCCCGAACGCTGCACCGGCTGCCGACGGCACCGGCTCACCCCCAACGGAGGGGCACAACGCGGCCGACCCGCCAAGTGGGCAGGCGCGGCGGGAAGGGAGAACGAGCCAGCAGGCGCAGCGAGCGCCAGTCTTGTCGCGAACTTGATCCCAGCCATACCAAGTCTCAACACCGCCGGTTGATCATGGGAACTAGCAGACGAGTTGGAGTGTGGACATGACGAACAGGAACCAGACCACCTACGGGGTACGCGGACTCACCTGCAACCGCTGCCTGGTAAGTGCGCTCGAGGCCGTCCGGGCCTTGCCCGGCATCCGGCGCGTCAAGATGAGTCTCATCCCATCCGGCGAATCACTCCTTACCGTCACGCCGGCTGACGCCGCGACCGGTTCAGAGCTGCGCGCGCGGCTGGGGAACGTGGGCTTCGAACTCACAATGAGGCACCCTGCGCAGCCCCCTCCCGCCCGACGAAGTCCTCGAGTGCGCACCGGAGCGCAACTGCGATTCTACCCCTGAACCTTCCATGAAAGGACCCACCCCATGACACACCATGGCTACCCGCACACCGACACCGCCGGTCAGCATCCTCATCCGACCGGCAGCGACGCCGAGCCCGGCCAATCCCCATCGCGCCACCGCGGGCACCACTGGCACATGCTCCTGATGTGCCTCCCCTTGGTGGCACTGGGCCTGTGGTCACTGACCCGCGGTGCGGGCGGCGGCACCCTGATCGTGGGCCTGGTCTGCATGGGCATGATGCTGTTCATGCATCGCATGCCCGGCTCCCGCCACCGCCACTGAACCGTCAAACGGAAGGGGTTCAGCAATCACCGCTCCGAGAGCACCCCTGACACATCGCCCGGACGCCTTGGCCTCCCCCCTCAGTTCGACGGACTAGCAACTGGGATGCTCCCCCACCGGGCCGCCACTTAGCGGCAGGATCCCGACCGAACCTTTCCAGGTCTAGAGTGCTGAGCGAGACGACGGGAAGGATCGCTCAGCATGTCCCCCAAACGCGACGAACGACAGAACAACGACGTCAACCACGATTCGAAATCCCACCACGAGAAGAAGATGTATCTCCGGTTCGGGGCCATGATCCTGACCGGCATGGTGGTGATGTACTTCACCATGTTCGTCGGCTCGTGGGAGTGGAGCCACATCAGGTTCAGCCAGAGCCGCATCTTCATGGCACTCACCATGGGCGGCGCGATGGGGTTGGTCATGCTCGCCTGGATGCTCAACATGTACAAGAACGCCAAGGCGAACATCATCATCGTGGTGGTGAGCCTGCTGCTGCTCGGAGGCGGTGCCATCCTCGACCGCAGTCAGATGACAGTCGACGACCAGGCCTTCATGCGCGGCATGATTCCCCACCACTCGCTCGCGATCACACGGTCGGAGCGGGCCGGGATCGAAGATGCCCGGGTCTGCGAGCTCGCCGTCGAGATCAGCGAGGCGCAACGTCGCGAGATCTTCGAGATGGACTGGCTGATCAAGGACATCGAGGAGAACGGCATCGCCGCCACCGTCGAGGAGGCCGCCGCTCGCCCCGTGCCGGGGTACGAGGAGCCAGCACAACGGAGATGTCCAGAGGGCTGAGCGCGGCGGCCTGACCGCGTCGCTGCCCCAATGATTCTCCTGTCGGTGGCCGCACAGGGCCTCTGGTGCGTCTGTGAGCGCGAGACCAGGGCGAGGTTGAGGCGGGACCGGCCTCTCGACGCTTTGCTGGCGGTCTCCGTGCAACGATAGGTGTCTTCATTTGAGGAGGTTGAGACGCCGCTCCGCCTCATCCAGGAGCGCACTCGGCTCGAGCCACATCGACGGATAATCGCCCGACCAACGCTGCACTCCTTCCGGATCGATGAGGACGAACCCGTGTCCCGGTAGACCCTCGTGCATGCCCTTACCGAGCACGTCATAGGCAGCCGAGACGGTGCCGTCGTCGAGCAGATACGGTGTGGTGACGCCGAAGTACTCCAGATCCGGGCGGATCTGTTCGGCGGTATTCATGACGATCGGCAGCACCGTGATGCCGGCCTCTTCGATCCCGGCAAACTTCTCGATTTCCCGCATCTGCGCGGTGCACGACGCGCAGCCGGCGCCTTCGTTGAAGTAGAGGATGACCGGCCCACCCCGCAATGCGCTCAGGCTGACGGTTTGGCCGTCGGTTGTTGGGAGGGTGAAGTCCGGTGCCACCACGTCGGTGGCGTTTTCCACGGGTCGCGCGGACCAGAGTCCATAGCCGGTGACACCGAGGATCACCACGAGCACCAGTGCGCCAAGGGCGCGTCGGATCGTCCGGTTGCGTTTGGCCCGCACCTGGTCCTGTTGCTGCTCAGCGCGCACGCGCGCCCGTGCGGAGAGGCCATCTGGGCGATGTTTCGTCTGCGTCATTTCGGTTCTTTCGGGGTCGCGGTGCCGGCGGGCACCTCGGTGTGGTGGCCATCGGAGTCGGTGCTGCAGCATTCGTTGCCACCTTCACCAGTGGAAGTGACCGCCTTGGGGCCAGGAGTCTTGTCCCGGAGCGTCACCAGGACGAAGACCGCGACCATGGCGAGCAGGGCGATGCCGAGTACGAATTCGGGGATCGGGGCAGTAACGACGAGCAGCCAGGCGAAGACCTCGCCCAGCCAGGCGCCCATGCCGACGAGCGGGGCGTCGGCACCGGTCATCTCGGTCGCGCCGGCCTGCGCGATGACCGCGATGCCCATGATGACGAAGCCGACGGCGACGAGCAGGTTGACGGTGTTCGTCGCGAGGGTGAAGCGGCCAAGTCGGAACCGGACGGGTCTGGCCCGGAGGGCTCCGCGCATCCCCTCGGGCCGCTTGTCCCACAGCAGCGCCATCACGAACAGCGGGATGACCATGCCGAAGACGTAGGCGAGGCCGAGGACGAGACCGCCGATCGCGGAGCCGGAGAGCGCGGACAGCGTCATCACGCCGACGAGCACCGGCGCGCAGCAACTCGACGCGATACCCGAGAACACGCCGAGGCTGAAGAACGTTGCGGTGTCGTTACGCGCGGTGTCCGGCGCCCTGAGGAACGACGGCATGGACCACATCGCCCCCGACAGCGCCAGCAGCCCGAGCCCGATCATCAGAAGTCCGCCGGCCCAGTAGAGAACGACGTGGTACTTCGCGATCGCGCCGGCGATCAAGCTCACGCCCATCGTGATCGGGACGAGGACGAGCGCGAGACCCGCGGCAAACACGAACGTCAGCGGCAGCAGCCGCCAGCGACGGTTCTTGGCGGCGGCCGCAAGGTAGCTGGGGGCAAGGAACACGATGCAGCACGGCGCGAACAACGCCACGCCGCCAGCGAGGAAAGCCGCGAGCACGCCACCGGCGCTCAGCAGGTCGGCACCCATATCAGGAGGCTTCCAACTGCTGGACGAGTCGGGCCAGCTTGCCGCGCGGCAGCCGCCCGTCGTGGAAGTAGTTGCCGTCCAAAATCATGAGGGGGAACATGCCAGGGCGGTGTTTCCCGATGAGCGCCTGCCCGTCGGAGGACTCCGCCGCGACGAGCGTGAGGGTGAGGAGGCCGCGGCTCTCAAGTACGCCGAGTCGTTCGTGGGCGTCCTCACAGAAGTGGCAGGCGGGCGCGGTGACCAGGGTCATCCGTGGTCGGGTCGTCGTCGGGCTGCCGACGAGGGCAGTCTGGAGGGTCTCGTTCACGTTGCCAGACTCTCGCCCTTGTGTTCAGACGAGATCCAACACCGGTCAAGATTCGGCCAAGAATTCCGCTACCGCACCACCAGTGTCCGGTACGACTACGACGTGCGGCAATACTGGCCGCATGACAGACACCGCACCGGCGAAGGCCCTGATCATCGACGACGAACGCCCCCTGGCGGGCATCGTCGCGTCCTACCTCCGACAGGCGCAGTTCCAGACGGCCGAGGCCTACGCCGGGCCCGACGGGGTGCGCCTCGCCGAGGAACTGGACCCGGAGGTGGTGATCCTCGACCTCGGGCTGCCCGGCATGGACGGCGTCGAGGTCTGTCGCCGGATCAGGACCTTCTCCGACTGCTACATCATTATGCTGACCGCGCGCGTGGATGAGATGGACAAAGTGATCGGCCTGTCCGTTGGCGCCGACGACTACATCACCAAACCCTTCAGCCCGCGGGAACTGGTCGCGCGGGTGCAGGCGATGTTGCGCCGTCCCCGTCGCCGGACGCATCCCCCCGCGGTGCACGCCGCGCGCGAGGTCGGGCTGCTGCGCATCGACGCCGGCGGCCGTGATGCGTGGCTGGGCGACGAACCGGTCGTCCTCACGCGCACAGAGTTCGACATCCTCGACGCGCTGTCCGCCAGCCCCAACCTCGCGCTCAGCCGTCGCCAGATCATCGACGAGGTGTGGGGACCGGGCTGGGTGGGCGACGAGCACGTCGTCGATGTCCACGTCGCCAACCTCCGCAAGAAGCTCGACGATCCCCCGGCCGAGCCGCGCTTCATCCTCACCGTGCGTGGTGTGGGCTACCGGATGGGACAGGGCTGATGGCCGCCGCGGAGCGTCGCGGCATCGCGTGGGGAACGCGAACCTTCCTAGCGTTCGCGCTGGTCGTCGCCGCCAGTGTGCTGTCTGCGGGGATCGTCGCGCTCGTCGTCGGCCCGCCGCTCTTCCACGAGCACCTGCTGGAACTCGGCCATACCGGCGGCTCGGCCGAGATGGCGCACGTCGAACAGGCGTTCCTCGATGCGGGCGTCCGCTCGCTGGGCGCGGGACTCGTCGTCGCGCTCGGTCTGGCGACGCTGCTCGCCTGGTGGGAGACACGACGGCTCCGGCGGCCCCTCGACGAACTGAACTCGGCAGCCAGACGTCTGGAGTCCGGCGATTACGTCGCGAGGGTGCCGGTGGGCACGGGAAGTCCCGAATTCGACGCCGTCGCGGAAGCCTTCAACGGCATGGCGCAGCGGCTCGACGCAACCGAAGAGAGCCGAAGAAGACTGCTGTCCGACGTCGCCCACGAACTGCGCACACCACTGTCGACCCTGACCGCCGAACTCGAGGCCATCGGTGACGGACTCGTCCCCTGGGACCGCGAGGGCCACGAACTGTTGGCCCAACAAGCGGCACGGCTGCAGCGGATCGCCAACGACCTCAACGACGTCTCCCGCGCCGAGGAAGGCCGGTTCGAGCTCGACCGGCATCCCGTGCCCGTAGCGCTGCTCGTCGAGCAGGCGGTCGCCACGTTCCGGCCCCGCTACACGGCGAAGGATGTGGAACTCGCGGGCACGGCCGACGGCGGCATCGTCGTCGCCGACACCCAACGCGTTGGC
This sequence comes from Tessaracoccus sp. ZS01, assembly GCF_022342445.1. NCBI lineage: Bacteria > Bacillati > Actinomycetota > Actinomycetes > Propionibacteriales > Propionibacteriaceae > Tessaracoccus > Tessaracoccus sp. ZS01. The sequence continues at coordinate 52,811 of NZ_PQFE01000007.1, forward strand.
CAGATACTCGGCAACCTCCTCGAGAACGCGCTGCGACATACCCCCGCCGGGGGGCGCGTCGCGGTCGACGCGCAGACGGTGCGCGCCGAGACCCGGATCACGGTCACGGACACGGGGGACGGACTGACGGCCGATCAACGCGACCAGGTATTCGACAGGTTCTACCGCACCGACACGTCCCGAGCCTGGGACGCCGGCGGCTCCGGCATCGGCCTCACCATCTCCCGCAGCCTGGCCCGAGCGCACCGGGGTTCGCTCACCGTCACAAGCCCCGGGCCCGGAGGAGGAACCACATTCACGCTCGTCCTGCCCGCCACGGCCGGACCGGACCGGCCGCTGTCTTGACCGTTTCTTGACCATTTCTGAACGGTTCCTTCGCCCGCACCTTCCTACCTTGGACATCGCGGGTTTCCCAGCCCCGCGGAAACGGAGATCGACCATGTCACGCAAAAAGCTCCTCGCCACGACGCTCGGCGCGCTGCTCGCGGCCGCTTCCCTCGCAGGCTGCGCGGAATCGGAGACCGAACCCACCACCGCGTCGGCGACCCCGGCGGCCACGGCGCCCGCCACCACCGATGCGCAAGCCTCCGAGGCCCACAACGACGCCGACACCACCTTCGCCCAGATGATGATCGTTCACCACGAGGGCGCCATCGAAATGGCCGAACTGGCCATCGACAAGGCCGAGAACCCCGACGTCGTCGAGCTCGCCGAGCGGATCGCGCAGGCGCAGGGCCCCGAGATCGAGAAGATGACCGCCTGGCTGGAGGTGTGGGGCGAGGACGTTGAACCGATGGATCACGGTGGCATGGACATGGATGGCATGGACATGAACGGCATGAGCCAGGAGGAGATGATGACGCATCTCGAGGGCCTTTCCGGCGAGGAGTTCGACGCCGCCTTCCTCGAGGGCATGATCGCCCACCACCAAGGCGCGGTGGAGATGGCCGAGGCCGAACTCGCCGACGGTGAGAATCCCGAAGCTCTCGCCCTCGCCGAGAAGATCATCTCCGATCAGGAGGCCGAGATCACCGAGATGAAGGAGATGCTCGCCGGCTGACGGTCCCGCCAGAGGGGCTGGTCTCTACGAACGCGAGACTTCGAAGGACCGCACTAAAGAGGTCCCGCAATCCAAGTCGACCCCGCCCGTAACTTCCAACGGGAACAAACGGTCCATACATTCGGCTGTCACCTGCGTGCGCAGCAGACCCCCCTGGGTTCGCGGCGCGATAGTGGCGTCAGCCGTGGGTTGCGTACTCGTGCGCGGAGTGGGTCACGGCCTCGAATTGGATGGTGGTGTGCTCGATGGCGAAGGCTTCTCGAAGTTCGGTTTGGACTTGGTCGAGCATCTGCATGAGGTGGCCGTCGTGGAAGCAGGAGTCGTCGACTACCACGTGCGCGGTGAGCACGGGAACCCCTGTGGCGATCTGGGTGGCGTGCAGGTCGTGCACGTCATGCACGTGGGCCAGGCCTTGGATGCTGGTTCGTACCGCAGCCAGGTCCACCCCTGGCGGGGTCGATTCCAGCAGCACATGGAGTGCATCGCGGCCGATGCGGACGGTCCGGGGAACGATCAGCGCAACCACGATCAGCGAGGCGATGGCGTCAGCGCGCTCGAAGCCTGTCGCGGCTATCACGACCGCGGCTGCCAGGACGGCAACGGATCCGAGTGCATCGTTGACGACCTCGAGGAAGGCGGCTCGCATATTCAGGTTCGTCTGCCGCGATCGGTACAGGATCAGCATCCCGATGATGTTGCCGCCGAGTCCGATCAACCCGAAGACGATCATTCCGGTCGTCGCCACTCCCGGAGGTTCGAGCAGGCGACGTACCGCCTCGATGAGGATGAATATCCCCACGCCGAATAGCAGCAAGGCTTGGGCTGCCGCGCTGAGAATCTCCACCCGCAGAAACCCCCACGTTCGGCTCGGCGTGGGTGGGCGACGGCTCAGGGCTGCCGCCACCAGCGCCATCGTGAGCCCGGCCACGTCGGTCAGCATGTGGCCGGCATCGGCGAGCAGGGCCAAGCTCCCCGTGACGGCCGCCCCGACGACTTCCACCAGCATCACCGTGACAGTGATCCCGAGGACTACGGCCAGTGGCTTCCTGTGATCCGGTCCGAGGTTATGGCTGTGGTCATGGTTCCCGCTCATACCGAAACCGACTCTGTCGCAGGAGTTCGGCGTGGGGCTGCGAGCGGTGGGAAAGCGGTGCCGCGGCTGGCGCGCATGCCGTTGCCGATGACGATGACCTCCGCCAGTTCGTGGACGAGGACGACGGCCGCCAGACCGAGGACCCCGAACAATGCGAAGGGGATGAGGATGGTGATCAGCGCGATCGACAGGATGACGTTTTGCAGCATGATCTGGCGGGTTCGACGAGCGTGATCGAAGGCTTGCGGGAGGAGCCGCAGGTCATCGCCCATGAGGGCGACGTCCGCGGTCTCGATGGCCACGTCGGTGCCCATCGCTCCCATCGCCACCCCGAGATCGGCCGTGGCCAACGCGGGGGCGTCGTTGACGCCATCGCCGACCATTGCTGTGGCCTGACCCGAGCGGCGGAGACGCTCGATGGCGGCCGACTTGTCCTCGGGCCGCAGCTCGGCATGCACCAGCCCGATTCCCGCCTCGTGGGCCAGCGCACGGGCGGTGAGTTCGTTGTCACCGGTGAGCATCACAACCGTGTATCCAGCGGATCGCAACTGCGTCACCACCTCGGGCGCCTCAGGTCGCAACTCATCACGCACGGCGATCGCCCCCACCACGCGTCCCTCCACCTCGACCAGTACGGCCGTCGCTCCCGCCTGCTGCATCCGCGCCACGTCCTCGGCCACCGGCTCGGGATCAATCCAACCGGGGCGACCCAAGCGCACCCGACGGCCATCGACCCTGCCGGTCAGCCCTGCCCCAACCTCGGCTGAGACCTCCTCCGCAACTCCCACGTCGTCGACCTCGGCCAGGATTGCTCGAGCCAGCGGATGCTCGCTCCGAATTTCGAGCGCTGCCGCGAGCTTTAGGACATCGCCGCGGGAGTAGCCGGGGACGGCGACGACGGCGATCACGGCCGGCTGGTTGCGGGTGAGGGTGCCGGTTTTGTCCAGGGCGACGGTCCGCACCCGGCCGAGGGTCTCCATGGCCGCTCCGCCCTTGACCAGGATGCCGCGCCGGCTCGCGGCGCCGATGGAGGCCACCACCGTTACAGGAACGGAGATCGCCAACGCACAGGGCGAGGCGGCCACCACCATCACCAACGCCCGCGCGAGCCACACGGAAGGATCCCCCAGCAAGGAACCGATCACGGCGGTGAGTGTCGCAGCGATCAGGATGCCGGGCACCAGGGGCTTGGCGATCCGGTCAGCCAGGCGTTGGGTGTCGCCCTTGCGGGACTGTTCCGCCTCGACGATGTGCACGATCCGTGCCAGCGAGTTGTCCTGCGCGTCGGCGGTGACTTCCACCTCCAGCGCACCCGAGCCGTTGATCGAACCGGCAAACACTTCCCGGCCGGGCCCCACCTCGACCGGCATCGACTCGCCGGTGATGGCCGACGTGTCCAACGCGGTGCGGCCCGCGCGGACTGTCCCGTCTGTGGCGAGCCGCTCGCCCGGTTTCACGATCAGGAGGTCACCGACCACCAGGTCGTCGACACCGACCAGGACATCGCGCCCCTCGCGGCGGATCGTAGCTTCGCGCGGGACGAGGTCGAGCAGGGCCCGTAGCCCATGACGGGTCTTGGCGATCGAGTAGTCCTCCAGGCCCTCGGCCAGCGAGAACAGGAAGGCCAGCATGGCCGCCTCCTCGACCTGACCGAGCAGCGTCGCGCCGACCGCACCGATCGTCATCAGGAGACCGACCCCGACCTTGCCCCGAACAAGCTTCTTCAGAGCACCGGGGACGAACGTGGACGCCCCCACGAGCAGCGCGATAGCACTAAGGATCAGCGCAGCGGTTTCCCAGCCGAGCTGGCTGCACACGAACCCGGCCAACAGGAAAGCACCAGAGACCAGCCCGAACTGGATATCCCGGATCTGCCACCACCGCTCCACACTCTCGCCGGTACCACCACTGCCGGGATTGGCAGGCGCCGGCGACTCACAACCGCAGGCGCTCTCGAGCACATCCTCACGGTCGGTCATCGCGCGACCCCCTGAGCGTCATGGCTCTTCAACTGCCCGACACTCGGATTGGTCACAGTGTCGACGCCGTAGTTCGGGCACAACGCCACCCCTTGACCCGTGGCCTCCAGCAGACGCTCCGCCGCCGCCAGCACACCCAAGACCTCCGGCGCGTTCGTCAACGAGAACACCGAAGCTCTCCCTTCCGGCCTCGACTCCACCAAACCGCACTCCCGCAAACACGCCAAATGCCCACTGACAGTCGACTGCGCCAACCCCAGATGCTCAGTCAAGTCACGCACCCGATGCTCCCCCAGCGTCAGATGCTGCAAAATCGCCAACCTGGAAGGATCAGACAAACCATGGAACAACGCCGCCGCAACCGGCAGCCCTTCGGCCAAAGCCTCACCCGCAAATCCCGTTAACATCGTCATATACCGATAATAGCATCGGGAGCGATCGATCAAGAGGAGGGACCCCGATGACCGTCGATACGGCCGCGCCCGTCTTGGCACGGTCCCTTCACCTAACCCGACTGGTGACTGGGAGTGCGCTCCTGGCTCCACCATCGTCGCACTGAAACTACGCTTCCAGGGCCCGGCCGGCGCGGCAGGATCGGCTGAGCGGCGGGGTGCAATTCTCCTTGCCGCGGGCCTTGTGCTCCGCGCCGCAGCTCCCACGCTTGCTCTGACCGGCACCACTGCCGCAATGGCTCTGCCCACCGGCATTCGGTGGATCGACCTGGCGTCGCCACCGTCGGCTTCGTCGGCGTCGTGGCCGCTCAGCTCAGGCTGACGTGCGTGCAAACCTGAAGTATAGGCGCTGACCATGCGCCCCTGAACAGCATGGATTCACCCCACTCCAACGACGCTTTCACCGCTGGTCCCGACCAACTCGCTGACCACCCTCTCCGAACGATGGGGACCCTTGGCCCCGAAGGAGTGTCCACTGGCAACTCGCGCGCAGGGACTAAGCGGATGAAGCGCCGGCTCCGACTCGCGCACGAGCAATGAAGATCACACACCCACTGCATTAGCGCTTCCACCCCGGACTTGATTGTTCGCTAGGGCGGTGCCGGCTGGGTTGTTATGGGTATGACAGCTTCGCTGCACAAGCTCACGGCCGGGACGGGGTACGACTACCTGACCCGGCAGGTGGCCGCGCATGACTCGACGGAGAAGGGTCATGCGACACTCGACTCTTACTACTCGGAACGCGGCGAGGTGCCGGGAGCTTGGCGCGGCCGTGGCGTGGCCGGGCTCGGCGATCTCGCCGTGTAGCTGCACTTATCCAACGGGTGGCTTAGCAGCCGCAGCGCTAGAAGAGGCGGGATCACTCCGCAGACGGATACTTGGCAGCCAGATGCGAGATCACCGTGGCGACTTGGGCAACAGGGATCGATGCCAGAACCTCAGCCCGCTGAGCCTCAGATAATGCTGCCAGAGTGCGCGCCAGGGAAGCGGGATCCATATGCTCCACGATGGAGGCCAGAAGCCCTGGCCCAGCCCCGGAGTTCTGTGCCTGGGCCGCCCTCGGCGTCGCAGGCGCGGTCCATCCCGTCTGTTCGGATAGCCGGTCGAGTTGTGGCCAGAGATTCTCACGGTCAAGGACGGTGTAGGCGCCGGCCACCTTCGGCAGTGTGTGGCCCATCATCAGTTCGCAGTCGAAGTCGCTGATCCCGGCCTTCTTCCATGCGGAGCGGGCCCACGCGCGCAGGTCGTACAGCTTCAGGGCGGGTTTTCCGATCGCGATGCGTGCCTCGTAGAAACCTGTGGGTGTACGGGGCGTGGGTTGGCGCCCCGGGCCACGTCTCACCTTGGGGGAGGTGCCTAGAACTTGTGTTGTGGTGCCGTAGCGGTTGCGCCAGTAGGTGCCTGGGAAGACGAGGCCGTCCTTGCCCGTGTCTGGCTCTGAGAATCGTTCGAGGTGCTCGGTCAGGGTCTCAGCCAGGTGCGGGGGTAGCGGGACATAGCGAATGGACCCGGTGGTCTTTGGCCCCTTGAGGTGCTGGCCCTTGTCGCGGGCAGACGTCACGGACTTCGTCACGCTGACTACCCACCGTGGTCGGCCATCGATTGAGTCCTGGCGGAGATCTCCGCGCTCCAAGGCCAATGCCTCGCCTGGGCGTAGACCCGAGTACGCGAGCAACATGACGAAAGCTCGCCACCGCTCCTCATCCATGGCTTCCGCCAGGGCGGCTATGTGCGCGTGAGTGATGGAGGTGAGGAGCTCTGTCTGGACTGCTTTCGGTCGTTGCGCAACGCGTCGCGTGGCGTTCTCCACCCGGCAGGGGTTGGCTGGGACGATTCCCCGATTGACGGCGTCCTTGAAGACGGATTTCATGAAGGCGTAGGCCAGCGCCCGGATGACGTGGCCGTCCTCGTTGGCCTTCCACCACTCGTCGATGTCCTCCCGGGTGACTTCAGCCAACGGCTTGGCCGCCAACGGTGCCAGGCGCCCGTCGAGGTACTTCAAGTACTCCGCGCGAGTGCGGGGGGGCGAGAGGGGTGCCTTTGGGTGTCGTTCGGTGCTCGATCCAGTAGCGAGCGTGCTCGTCCAGAGTGATCGTGGCGTTGCTCTCAACCGCTTCGTCCTCTTGTCGTCTCGTTGCCGGTGGGGTCCAGATCGACTTGCCGGTGAGGCGGTCCTCGGTGATGAGAGCTTCCTCTCGGCGCAACCAGTCCCAGGCTAGATCCTCAGTGAAGAAACCATGACCCGCATGGTGTTCCTGACCGTGGCGTTCGTAGCGCGGGTAAAATCGTTGACCACGCTGCCGCACGGTGCCCAATGAAGCCCCTCGACGCGCCATGGCATGTCCAATCTGTGTACCGGATTTGTACCGGATTGTTGTCCGGTCGAGCCCGTTATGCCTGCTGTGTCCCCACGTTAACGCAAGGCGGTGTCGCGCCTAAATGGCCTAGTAGACTTCGAAAGAGGGCGGCTGGGAGCCTGTTTCCGACCGATAGGCGCCCGGGCCCAGCCGTGCGGTTCGCCGAAAGTTCAAGTCCAGCTAGGCCCACCAATGAACCCCTAGGCGACTAGGGGTTTTGAATCGCACTGGGTTTGATGGAGACTCGCCCCATTTGATTCCTACCAGCTGTTGATGGTCGGTTTGTTCAGCATAGAACGCGTTCTCGAACTCGGCGGGTGGGAGGTCGCCGAGGTATCCGTGAAGGCGTGTGGTGTTGTGCCAGTGCACCCACCCGAGGGTCGCGAGCTCGAGGTCCTCGACGCTCTTCCATGGACCGGGCCGGGCGGGACCGCGGACCAGTTCGGTCTTGTAGTAGCCGTTGACTGTCTCGGCCAGAGCGTTGTCGAACGAGTCGCCGACGGTCCCGATCGACGGGGTCGCGCCGATCTCGGCGAGTCGCTCGCCGTAGCGGATGGAGGTGAATTGGCTGCCCGCGTCGCTGTGACAACGCAGATCGCCGTGGTGATGGCCGCGGGACCAGCGGGCCATCTCGATCGCGTCGAGGACCATCTCGGTTCGCATGTGTGGAGCGACCCGCCAGCCGACGATCATCCTCGAGAACGCGTCGATGATGAAACACACGTAAGCGACACCGGCCCAGGTCGGCACGAACGTCAGGTCGGTGACCCACAACCGGTTCGGGGCGGTGGCGGTGAACTCCCGCTTCACCAGGTCCGGGTGACGTGAGGCCACGGGATCCCGCCGAGTCGTGGTCACCCGCTTCGAGCGTCGGGCACCCTCGATCCCCGCAGCCCGCATCAGCCGCGCGGTCTGATCCCGCCCGATCCCGATGCCTGCCCGCACCGCGGTCTTCCACAGCTTCCGGACCCCGTAGACGCGGTAGTTCACCTCCCAGAGCTCCACCAGCCTGGGGATCAGCTCGTCATCGCGGACAGCCCGAGCCGAGGGGGCGCGGGACTTGGCGGCGTAGTAGGTGCTCGGAGCCACCTGCAACACAGTGCAGATGAGCTCGACCCCGAGCCTTCGACCCTCCACGACGTCGTCTTTGTTCCGGTCGACGAACGCGACTATCTCCGGTGTTGGCGGTCGAGCTCCGCCCCGAAGAAAGACGCGGCCCGCTTCAAGATCTCATTGGCCCGGCGAAGCTCACGGACCTCCTGCTCCAACTCCCTCACTCGCGCCGCCTCAGCGGTTCTCACCCCTGGGGAGACGCCGTCATCGACATCGGCCCCTGGGCCGTTCCCAACTCCGACCGCAGGGTCCGAACCATCCGCACCGCGGCGGCCTTCTCCTCCTCCGAGTACCGACGCGTCGTCGGCTTCCCCGGCACCTGTTCCTTCGGCATGACTCCATCCTCGTTTCCAAGACCAGGAGTCTCCAACAAACTCAGTGCGATTCAGTGCGATTCACGAACGGCACATGCGCCAACCGCCGCAGCACCGCATCATGCCGGACCCCGGGACCGGCGCACCCCGGACACGGCGACGGCGGTGTGGTGGGGCGGCAGCGCAGCACGGTGTGGTCGGGTTCGACGCGCTGGGCGGTCACGGACAGCCCAAGACGGTCCAGACGGCAGAACGTATCAAGGCAGGGTGGGGTAGCGTTTTGCACAAGGGCCCTTGGGTTTCAGATGAGGCGTAGACACCTTCATCCTGCCAACCCGAGGGCCCCCTCACCTCACCAGGGCCGTCCGAACTCCAGCCCCATCACCCACCGCCATCTGTGAAGAGCCGCTTTGGAAGCGGCGGGATGCACATCGACGGCAAAGCGCCGAAGCAGAACTTGACCGGTTCCCCTGGCTCTTAGAACGGGGCACCATGGGTGTCATATGGTCACCGAACGGCGCCACAAGCGTCAATCCACAGGAGGCAAGGACGGATGGAGCTCAGATTGCAGGATTGGCAGGCGCTCGTAGGGCTTTTCGTCGGAGCACTGGGCGCCATCGCAGGGATGTACTCGGCGTTCGGCACTACCGCCAGACGTTTGCGGAACGATCTGATCAGTGATGTCCAACTGTCTGCGCAGTTGAAAGGCAGGCCGAGAGCGGACCTCAATGCCTCTATCGGGAAGCGCGCCCATTTGCTGGTTGCTGCAACTAATAACCCGAGCGTGACTTGGTACGAGGTGGCCATGACATTGCTTTTCATTCCGGTCTTCTGGTGGCTATGGATAACACCGCAGGAACTCTGGGCGCTCAGGGTGAAGCCCATTGAAATATCCGGGCCCGGACAGATAGTCGCCCTGCTCATTGCATTGGCGATCTATTCGGAAATCGTCCGTTCTTGGGGGAGTAGAGCAGCGGAGAGAGTTGTATATGTCTACGAAAGGCTCGGCGACGACGCCGCGCGAGATCTCGTGCGCCTGCTCGCGTTCCCGGCATATATCGGCGCGATCGTGTTCGTCCTTGTATTCATGGCACTGGCGCTCGTAAATATGCAGGTTATCTTTGAGGTTCACGGCTGGCCAATTTGGATCGGAATTCTCATTTTGACTGCTTTGGTCTTGGGGCTACTGTGGGCAGTCAATCAGATCGCGAAGAGGGAGCGTCTTCACGATTACGTGCGCTACTATACCGACATCCTGTTTCTTGGTTCTGACGTACCGAAGTTGCGGCCACTTGAACTCGGGCGAACGGATGATGATCAGCTGCGCTATGAGGCAGAGCGCCTGCGCCGATTTCGACGGGCCGAGGGAGACCCGCAGCACCGGAACAAACACTAGGGGTCTGTGTTGTGAGGGAACGCGGTTCTCGTAGTGCCTGACCCGGTTCCTCATGACCGATTTCCTGCGCTCGCTGAGTAATCGCGGTTTGAAGGTCGCCAGCGCCGACGATTCGCTCGGGGTCGCGATCGTGGGTCTTCGGCGCCCACGAAGGCCTCAAGCACGCGATCACGGCGATCCTGCCCGGAACCGCTTGGCAGCGGCGCATATTAACGAAGCAGTCGGTCGCGACGATCACGGCTTGAGACACGCCCCGGCCGCCGATACGGATGTCGAGGGAGGCCGCGTCGAGCCGCAGGTAGGGGTATCAGGTCGGCCTCGTTTGAGCCGAAGCTCGAGGAACACCGAGGCAGGCTGGTCGATCTCAGCGCAGATCCTCGACACGGTCGAATGGGAGATCATCGGCCAACCGCGCGTGCGGGAGGGTTCAAGGCGGCTCTTCACAGAAGTGAGTGGATCAGGGGTCTGAACCCGCCCGCGTCGAGTAGGCATTGGGCGACGTAGTTGACGATGCTGCGGAACCCGCGCGCTGTCCCGCGGAGGTGCTCCAGGAGGCCATTGACGGCCTCGGTTGGACCGTTTGATGTGCCGGGGTGGTCGAAGAACGCGAGGATGTCATCGCGGCGCCGTTTTATCGTCTGCCCCAGCGACCGCAGCTCGTCGAGGCCGGCCGGGACGCCGCTCTGGAGCCTGGTGATCAGCCGGGTCATGATCTTCTTCCCCTCGGCTGGCTGGTCGGCTTGGTAGGCGTCGATCACGTCGTGGTAGATGCTCCAGGTGACCTCGAACGCGACATGCCGCTGGTCGGCGAACACCTTCGCGAGCCGGTGCTGCTGGTTCTCGGTCAGCAGCCCAGCCCGGGTCCGGGCGACACGTCGGATGCCGTAGAGCGGGTCACCGGAGCGGCCTCGATGCCCCAGCGTCTCCTGCTGGACGCGTTGCCTGCAGCGGTCGAGCTTGTCCCCGACCAGAGCCACCACATGAAAGGGATCCATCACCGTGACCACGGTGTCGATCGCTTCGACTGCGGCGGTCTTGTAGCCGGTGAACCCGTCCATCGCGACGATCTCCACCCGGTCCCTGAACGCCTCCGTCTGAGCCTCGAGCCAGGACTTGAACGCCTGCTTCGATCTGCCCTCGACCACCGCCATCAACCTCGACGGGCCGGTCCTGGTCCTTGTCGGGGTCAGGTCGATGATCACGGTGACGTACTTGTCGCCGTGTCGGGTGTGCCGCCAGACGTGCTCATCGACCCCGACCGTGGTGACACCCTCCAGCCGGTCAGCGTTGTCGATCAGCAGCTCGGTGCCGGCGGCCAGGATCGCATCCGATGCGGTGTTCCACGCGACTCCGAGGTTGGCCGCGACCCGGGCGATCGACATTCGGTCGACCACGATCGACTTGACCGCCAACATCACCGCGTCGCGCGACAGCTTCCCCTTTGACGGCGCCGCAGCCGTGATGCTGTGACGCCAGATCCGTCGACACGGCCAACACCGGTAGCGCGGGACCACCACCTCCAGGATCGTCGGCTTCCACCCGAACGGCACATGCGCCAACCGCCGCAGCACCGCATCATGCCGGACCCCGGGACCGGCGCACCCCGGACACGGCGACGGCGGTGTGGTGGGGCGGCAGCGCAGCACGGTGTGGTCGGGTTCGACGCGCTGGGCGGTCACGGACAGCCCGAGAGGGTCCAGACGGCAGAACGTATCAAGGCAGGGTGGGGTAGCGTTTTGCACAAGGGCCCTTGGGTTTTCAGATGAGGCGTAGACACCTTCATCCTGCCAACCCGAGGGCCCCCTCACCTCACCAGGGCCGTCCGAACTCCAGCCCCATCACCCACCGCCATCTGTGAAGAGCCAGTTTGTAGATCGGGACGCCCGGGGGAGGCTCGTCAATAGTAGGGAGGGGGTCTTCCTGCTGCGGTGGCTTCCTCACTCTCCCCCAGCCCTGGACAGTGAACGAGGAGCCGCCCTCACAAGACGCGCACCCACTCTGCGGTCGGCGGACGCCCCAGCCGAGAGGGGCGCCTTCAGGGTCGGCTGCTTCCAGGATTCTATAGATCAGAATCGAGGACAGACCAGCAGTTCGACAACTGCCGGCGCCCAGTGCCATTCGCGCTAGCCTTGGACCGGTGTCGCTCCGTTGGGGTGTGCGATCTGCGATTGGGGAGTCATGATCCACCGAATGACCGTCGAGTGCCGCGGATGCCTTGAAGTTTTCACCCTGCGGCTCGGGCTGAACGTTTCACGGCGAGCGGCGTTCTACTTCCTCTGTCCTGCATGCGCGTTGCCTATTCAGGGTGAACTGGCCGGCAACTCCCTCGAGAACGTTCGGCTTGAACTCGGTGGGGAAATCGTTGATCGGGTTCCTGGAAAACTCATCGCAACGGTCGACCCAAATGCACCCGCATCCCCGGCTGCCGACTCGCTGAAGGGTGACATCTTCGGCGGCATGACCAATGCAACTCTGTTTCACGTCTGCGGCGATGACGCAGCGGTAAGATATATTTCCGTCTGCAATCAAGGTATCGAGTTTCTTGAAGATCGCTGGCCTTCAGTCCAGCGCGCGATCCGCTACTACTTGAGTGATAACCACGAGAGATTCTCCGCAGCGGTCAAGGAGACAGGATTTTCCTCGCCTGGAATTGGCTTCGATACGACACACGAGAGAGCAAGCCATCTCTACAATCTGGTAGGCATCACATCGAACGTCCTCTTGAGCCCCACTGCGAGTGGTGTGCGATTCATCCGACGCGTGGGCCTCAAACACAACGCTGCGCTGCGTGTGGAGGGCTACCGTCTCTATATGAACGGCCGGCTGGACTCTGGCGATCTCCTGGGACTGGAGGAGCGGATCTTAGAGGAGATTATGCTCTTTGTGGAGCAGGCAGAGACGTGGCGGATCGGGATGCTGGCGAGGTACATGCGAGAGGATGTCGATCTTGAGGTGCTCGGGTGGCGAGTCATGCGGAACGAGTTCGCGATCTTGAGAGATCTGTATATTCATGGATTTGAGACGGTGTGCAAGAATCTGGGCCATATGGTCGCGGCTCAGAACACAATTAAGTATGGCGACCCCAACATTTTCGGATCGCAACAGCCTCCCAATCGACCGAATGCTAGACTTTCACCGCCGGCAAGCATGAAACGTTTCGAGGGTTTGGTCAACGCTGACAAGCTGTGTTTTGTCCGAGTGATCCCTGGCATTGAGCATGTTGCACACTTGTTGGACGGTAGCTTGCGCAACGCAATCGGGCATTCGTCCGCTCGTCACGACTTGACGTCGGGACGAATCATGGCTGACAAGCTTCCTCAGGTGCTCACCTATCTTGACTTCGTCGCAAAAGTCAGCGACATATTTGAGGCGCTGGCTCTCGTCGCACAGACTCTCCGGGCCCAGCGTGTGGCGTCCTCGCCAGATTTCCGTTGAAGAGCGAAACCAGGCAGACGTCCGGATCTGCCGCGACGCGTCTACCGTCAGGTGCGCAACTCACCTAGAGAACAGCCAAGGCCATGGCCCCCAGGAGACCAACGAGAGCGCTAATGCACCACGCCGCCAGGAGCGGAAAGCCTCTGGCATGGTCGACCATCCACGAGCCCTGGTGGACCTCGGCTCCGTATCCGGAAAAATGCTCAGCGCAGGGCGCGTCCTCTGCGTTCATGAGAAGCCAGTGACGGCCCTTGCGGACGGAGAGCCACTCTTCGCTCGGTCCACGTAGGTTTGGGACCAGCAATCTCCGCACCACAGCACCCTGAAGATCTAGCTACCGTCGCCCGGCAACCGTCCGAGCGTGGAGTCGGCCGCCGTGGATCTGGGCCGTTCGACGAACGGCTATCGGCAGAGCCAGGACTACCAAACTGACGCCCCGCAGCACTCCACCCACATACACACAGGCCACCCCGACGGATTCAAGATCCCAGACCTCAGGGTTAGGCCAGCGTCGACCGAACCATAGGACGTACAGCGGGACCAGCACCAACATGAGACGCGGACCCCAGAGGCAAACCTGAGCCCATGCAGTCTCCGCCGCGTCCCTCATCCCCTTCAGAAGGGCGTCCGGGTCCAACTTCATGAAGACAGTATCGCTCCTAGTAGTAATAGACCGATGCCAGAAGCGGACCGCCTCCACTGGGCGGCGCCAACGCGCTCGCCCCGATGGCGCGGTGAACTGAAGGGGCGACTCCCCGGACTAGCGTCGGGAGAGGACGAACTGGCCACCGGTCGGTCCGTGTGCAGGATCATCCAGTCGTACTCTCATGCCGCCAGCCGTGCCACCGCCCGTTGCCGCTGTGAGGGATCCTGGTCTCGAGCGCGTGCCGTCGTGTGCTCGTGTCCCAGCGCGTCTGGATTCACGCACGCGCACTAACTCGCCCTCTGCCACCTACAGTGGCCGTCGTCTCGCTAGGTGGGCCAAGGCTGTCGGTACGTGTGTGTGCGGTTGCCGATGGCCTGGTGCATCTCTGCAACGGCTGCGACCGCGTCAGGATGCTTGTCCCGCTGGTTCCAACTCCTCTGGAGCAGGTACGCGACCATGTCGGCCATTTGGATACCGGGGCTCTGCGCCGAGTTGACGAAGTGGATCGAGTCGATGATCGTCTTGATCGGGAAGCTGGGCACCTCACCAAGGCCGTGGATCTGCATGTCCTTCACCATCTTCATGGCGCGGAGTTGGTGCTCCTTCTGCTCGTCTGCGATCAGGATCTTGAGTGTGCCGGGGTAGCAGCGGTCGATCTTCTCGAGCATGAACTGAAGGGCCAACAGGTAGGCGTTGTTGTCGGCGCCCCCGTTGTACTTGGCGCGCAGGCGCGCCTTGTCAATGCTCGCGTAGGAGATGTCGACATCATGCACCTCCAGAAGATCGATCACCTCCTTGTAGATCGAGATGAGTTGAGGAGGCTCCATCTCCGACCAGTGGTCGCCCCCATTCCAGAGCACACTGCCGTGGAACTCCAGATCGGCCGGAACCCAACCCAGATGCTGCATGGCGATGTTTTGCAGGCTTTTCCTGAGCGGCTGGACGTGCTCCTCCTTTACGATCGCAGCGGCGACCGTCAGCAGCGGCTGGCTTCTCGCACCCCGGCCGACCGAACCGGTCTCATCGATATATACAAGCGACACCACACGCAGATCCAAGCACAGAACCCGGCCACGTCCAGCTCACGCAAGGCGATGCGTTCCAGTCCGGCGCGAACCGGGAGCACCAAGTGTCCGAGGTTGGCTGGCCCGCGCCCGGTGGACAACTGGAGGCCGACGGCACACGTCCGCTTCTGCCGCTTGGCGCTCGATCCTGCCGATCCCGTGTTGTTTCCATCAGTAGCCATCATGCACGTGACCCGCTCCCCGGAACGGTCGCGTGCCCGGCGCCTCAGACCCGTCAACCTGCGCGGTCAGGATCGCTTTGACGAACCCTCCGCCAGCTCAAGCAACAATTTGCGCGACGATCGCACCAGGATCGTGAAGTAACACAGGCGCGTTCTCGATATTCGAATTGGCGGTCACTGGCGTTCTTCTCTCGAGGCAGTTGCGAGAGACTCTCAAAGGATCACCCCTGACGCACCCTTCCTGACAGCAACGCGGCCACCGGTCGATACACCACTCTGCCGGACTCAACTTAGGCGAGGCGTTCGTTCAGGGCCAGTAGGTAGTAGAGCCCGTGGCTGCGTGCGTCTTGGCGGTTATCGATCGTCGCTTTCGCTGCCTTGCCGATCGAAGTGGCCACAAGACCTGCCCCCGCAGCTAGCGCGGCGGGCTGCGTCAATTCGGCCAGCGCACCAACTCCCACTTGGAGGAACGAAACGCCGAATGAGGCGAGCCCGCCCCACGCTTTTCCGTCTGCAGGAAGTTGTCCCAACAGGTGGGGGACAAACGCGCTTGCGGACAGGTCGGCGGAGAGTTGGCGCAGCGTGGGCTGCACGTCGTCCTGCCAGAGGTCCTCGATCTCGGTCGCGAGCTCGGGATTGTCTACGGGTCCGGCGGCCAGACGTTCCGACATTTGACCCACGGCGCGGCGATAGCGGCCCAGGGGCGCCTCGAGTTCGTTGCGCGCTTCGAGGATGGCCGACATGGGAGCGTCGGGAAAAGCCGGGAGCCTCGCGGCAAGTCCTGAACCGAGTGTCGCCCTCTTAGCGTGTGGGGTAAGGCTGCTCTGTAGCTCCGGGCGTTCTTCCAATAGACGCCGCGTGAGTCCACCCATCTGCTCATCGAACATTAGGTGGTTAGTCGGGTCCTCCATGAGCTTCTCGAGGCCCGCGGCGAAATTTTCGACAGCTTGATCGGCTGGCAGGTTGAAGTCGAGTAAGTCGCCTCGGATAGTAAGCAGTCCTGCTGCGGCGGCCCGTTCCAGATCGGGGGCGCCTGCGCGCTCCCACACGCTTTGCATAGCGGTCCCCATATCGGCGGCGCTCTTGTCCATCACCTGGCGGAACTGCCGCGAAAGGGCAGAGAGTTGGCGCGAGCCTTCGGCGCCGAGCCGTCTGCGTCGCTCAGCGCGGGGGAGTGATGCGAGGGAGCTCATGAGTTGGAGTTCGCCGCGCAACCTAGTCGGATCCTTGCCGTCGGACAGGTGCTGGAGCGTGGCGTCGTCGAGACTGTTCACAACGTCCAAGACGAAGCCTCCTCCCTGCGCGGTCCCAGCGATGATGTTGGCGAGCATCGCCGCGGGGGGCGACAAGAGGTCCACTCTGTCGGCGTACAGAAGGGCGGAGCGGACCAGGCGGACCTCATGGCTGAGGTCCAAGCCTCCAGTTGAGTTCGTCGCGCCCGTGATGATGCTCACTCGCACGTCGCCGCCGGGGCCAGCTACGAGCTTGGCTTTGGCCTGCCTTGCGCGCTGCCGACGTGACAGCCCGTCTCCACCGCGACGTGACATGGCTAGTGGTTTCCTGGAACGGTGGGCCCATCCACCGCTTTCGCGCTCTCTGCTGCGAGCACGACGGGGCTGAAATCAAAGGGCACCCGCGCTGATAGGCCTCGGAACTCGGATTCGAAGTAGGCGCAGAACTGTGCGCTACTCAACTTCACTGGCGCGATCGGATGGCTGAGCCGTGACACGGAACGGACACCTCTCTCCGGCGCGGGCACTCGCGCCGCTACTGGTCTTCGTGGTGAGTCCATGAACTGCGGCCGACAAGATTGGCCCAGGCCACGCTGCAACGGCTCGCGCTGCAAGGGCAACACTGTTCTATGAGCTGAGCAGGACTCGATATCGGAAGCGGATGAACGGTCGACTCGTACGTGGGTTGCGTGACCTCCGCTGCTGCGTCAAGCAGGTCCACGAGGCAACGTTCCCACGCAGTTCTCCCGTCGCCGATCATACTGTCATGCCGCCGGTCGTTCAGGTGGCCCGAGTTTCTCGGGTCAGTTGGTCCGGGCGGGCGTCGCGTTTCAGGTGGCGCCGCCTCGGTTATCGTTTGTGTATTGCTGGGACTGCTGCACGTTCTGGTGACAGGTTGGGTTAGGCGGCTTGGAGGGCCGTTGTGGTCATGATGGTCACGTGTTCGACGGGGGTCAACCGGGCGAGTCGGGCCTGTCGTCGTCGGCGGTGATAGGTGCGTTCGATCCAGGTGATGATCGCCAGCCGGAGGTCCTGTCTGCTGGCCCACCGCCGCCGGTTCAGGACGTTGTTCTGCAGCAGGGCGAAGAATGATTCCATGGCGGCGTTGTCACCGGCAGACCCGACTTGACCCATCGATCCGGCCAGCTGGTGGTGCCGGATCGCAGCGAGGAACTTCCTGGACCGAAACTGCGCCCCCTGTCCGAATGGACGATGCAGCCGGCCACGTCACCGCGGCGGGCCACTGCCATGTTCAACGCGTCCTCCGCGAGCCGGGCCTGCATCCGGTCACTGATCGAGTAGCCGACGATCCGGTTGGAGAACACGTCCTTGATCGCACACAGGTACAGCTTCCCCTCTGCGGTCCAGTGCTCGGTGATGTCGGTGAGCCACAGCTGGTTCGGTTTGGCAGCGGTGAACTTGCGTTCCACCAGGTCGTCATGGGCGGGAGGGCCGGGCTTCTTCCCGTTCCCGCCGCGTTTCTTCCCGAAGGTCGACCACCACCGGTTCGCCGCGCAGATCCGCCACACCGTCCGGTCACAACGCTGGTGACCCAGACCTCTGATCTCGTCGGCCAGCAGCCGATACCCGAACTCCGGATCGTCGGCATGAGCGTCGAACAGCGCGTTGGCCAGGTGGGCCTCGGCGAGGTCCCGGTCGCTGACTGGTGCGCTGAGCCAGCGGTAGTAGGGCTGGCGGGCGAGCTGCAAGACTCGGCACGTGACCGCCACGGGAATCCCATCGGCGGCCAGCTCACGCACGAGCGGGTACATCATTTTCCCGGCAGGTTCGCCTGCGACAGGTACGCCGCCGCGCGGCGCAGGACCTCGTTCTCCTGCTCCAGGAGGCGGTTGCGGCGCTTCAGTTGACGCAGCTCGAGCGACTCCGTGGTTGTTGTCCCGGGTCGCAGGCCGTCATCGACATCAGCTTTCGCTAGCCAGTTGCGCAGACACGACTCGCTGATTCCGAAGTCCTTGGCGATCTGCGCGACAGGAGCATCACCGCGGCGGGCGACAGCGACCACGTCGTCTCGGAACTCTCGGGGATGGGCTTTGGGCATGACAGACATCCTTCCAGCAGGACCTCCCGACCCCACACGTTGGATGTCACCTATTCATGCAGCAGTCCCGTCCCGTCTCTAAGTGGTTTTGTCAGCGGTGCGTGGGAGTGTGAAGTCGTTGCCCCGGGTTTCACGAGCGGGGCACTTGAGAATCGAGTGTTGAGGAGCTTCATGTCGGTCAGAAGGTATCGGGTTGCCCTTGCGGCGGTAGCGTGTTTCGGCCTGGGGGCGTGCGGCGGTCAGGTCAGTTCCGCACCGTCTGCGACCGTAACGGTGACCGAGACTGTTACGGCCACTGCGACGGTGACTCAAACAGCCACCGTTCCCGAAAGTCCAGCCGCGGTCGTTGAGGCGTCAGACGCCCCTGCGGCGGGAACGGCGCCGCTCGGATCCCACACGGGGATGGTTTGGGCTTCCCAGGTCGATTCTGGTCGCATCAACCAGCCGGTCGACTCGCAACCGACCTTCGACGGTGGAGACGGGATCGTGGTTCGACTCGAGAGCCTGCTGTACGTCGACGCGTCAGCAAGTGGCCGGTTGGCGGGTGACTGCTCGGATCAGATCGAGTGGGACGGAGAACCGGATGACACGCATTGCATGTTCGTTCAGTGGTCATTCGACGTACCTGCTGATTATGCGGCAGACGACGCGGCCCTCTCACCGGGGCCACTCCTGACGCCCGAGGGGCGCCAGATCGAGCTGTGGACGACTACCAGCGGTGTTCCTGGTGCCAAGAATGTCGTGATGACGGCGACCTACAGTGGCGGCGTTCCCGGTTCCACCGTCCGATGGACTGTCGGCAGCAATGAGCGCCAATGGGCCACCCTCAAGTACGAAATCCCGGGTACCGACAGCTTCCAGCCCCTCAGCTTCGATTGATCTAGGCGCTCAGCAGACAGTCAGCGCCGGTTAGTACGCATGCGCGAGGCACTGCGGGGTGACCATGCGAGAGGGGCCATCGATTGACTTGTTCGGCGCCGCGGAGCGCATGCGTGTGGGGCATCACTCCATAGCCCGGTGCGTCTGAGGAGGTCTTGTGGAGCTCAGCATTCTATGTTGGTCGAGTCGTCGCTCGCCCTGGGCGGCTTGAGATGCCGGTTCGCCGGCGGCGGTGTAGATGGGTCCCTTGTCCGTTGGGTGTTCCGTGTGATGTCGTCGCCAGGTGCGTGTCAGTTCCCGCCCTGTCTGACTGGCACCGGTTGGGTCGGCGGTCCAGGTGTTGATTCGGCTGAGGAGTCGCTCCCGGCTCTCTGAGCCGACTAGGTGCAGAGTCTCTGACCAGTGATTTGGGTTTCGGGCCGCGGTGATCTCAGTGAGCTGCTGGTCGCGAGTCTCGGCCCGCAGCGCGATGCGGTGCTGAATCATGGCGTGTGCCTGCGGCACGGTGTTCGCAAGCACCCGGCGCAGGTGTTGAGGTCCGTGGTCGTGGAGGAGTTGGGCCGGGTCGGTGCCGTTGGGGAGGTTGACGCGGTCGGGGTCGAAGCGGTGTCGGGCCAGGAGCCAGAACGCGTTCTCAGCGGCGTGGTCGCCTGCAGGGTCCGCGTCGGTGGCGAGGAGGGTTGCCGGATGGTTGCGGAGTAGGAGTGTTTGTTCTGGGGTGAGGGCGGTGCCGAGGGGTGCGACGCCGATGTAGGTGCCTTCGCCGGCGAGGGTGACGGCGATGGCGTCCATGGGACCTTCAACGAGCACAGGTATGGCAGTGGGGGTGAGGAGTTCGGCGCCGTAGAGAAGATGTCGCTTCTGAAACACCGCTGTCGTGGGGCTGTTGAGGTATTTGGGTCCCTGTTGATCCGCGGCGTCTGGGTGGCGTCGGCCGATGAAGCCGGTGACGATGCCGTGTTGGTTGTGGATGGGGATGATGGCGCGGTTGCGGAAGCGGTCGATGGTGTTGCCGGTGCGGGTGGTGGTGGCGACGCCGGCGGCGAGCATCTCGCCCGTTGTGAAGCCCTGTTTGCGCAGTGCGCTGACCAGGTTCGTCCAGCCGGCTGGTGCGTGTCCGATCCGGAAACGGTGGTCGTCGGAAATGTCGGTGCCGAACCGTTCGGTGAGGTAGTCGGCGCTCCAGCTGCCAGACAGCTGCTGTTGGTAGTAGGTGGTGGCTGCTTCGAGGAGTTCTTCGAGGCGTTGCTGGGTGTGTGGTTCGTCGGTCCAGCGGTCCATTTCGGCGAAGCCGATGGATAGTTCGAGGGCGGTGAAGTCTGGTTCGGTGGCGAGTCGGCGGCGGGCGGCTTTGGCGAGTTCCTGGTTGCGGGTGGACCAGTCGATCAGTTCGATTCCCTCAGGCGGGATCTGGTCAGGGTGCGGCGGCTCCTCGTCCTCGCTGGGCGGTGTTGCGGTGAGTTGGTGGGTCCGCCAGAGGAGGGCTTGGCAGGCGTCGTCGAACCCGGACAGATCGGTGATGGGGGTGATGATCTGGTTGAGGGGAATGCCGTGGGTGAGAACGCCGGTGACCTCGGTGGCGAGCTGTGGCCACCAGGGGCTGGCTTCGAGGTCGATTGTTGCCTCGATTCCGATGAGTCCGGGGAGTTCTGCTTCCCAAGCGGGTACGCCGGCTGCAGCTGGCGAGCTGGTGAGGTGTCGGGTGAGTCGCCACCATAGGGCGGCGGCGGGGTGTTCGCCTGGGAGGGGCGCTTCGGCGACGGCTTCGGCGAGGAGGGCGGTGATGGGAACGCCTGCGGTGTGGAGGGCTGAGAGGCGGTGTGCCAAGGCGGTGGCGTAGGGGTCGGCTGGGATGTCGTCGCGGATGTCGCGCAGCAGGTCGGTCCACACCGCCGTCGGTGTGGCGAGGCGTTCCTGGAGGGCGAGTTGGTGGCGTCGGGCGG
This sequence comes from Tessaracoccus sp. ZS01, assembly GCF_022342445.1. NCBI lineage: Bacteria > Bacillati > Actinomycetota > Actinomycetes > Propionibacteriales > Propionibacteriaceae > Tessaracoccus > Tessaracoccus sp. ZS01. Next base: position 74,015 of record NZ_PQFE01000007.1, read on the forward strand.
CGGTTCCGAGTTGGGGTGGGCCGGTGGGTCGGCGGTCGTCGGGTTCGACCCCGGCGGCGGCGCGCCACACTTCGATATCGGCGATGATCTGAGGGTTGAGAGGTTGTCCTGGCAACGCCCATGCTGGCTGCGACATCGCCGCGGACGCGGTTCGGACCTCGTCGGTGAAGCTGGCGACCTGGTCCGCGCGCGCCGTCAGGTAGGCACCCCAGCGGTCCTGATTCACCAGGGCGTCTGGGATGGCCGGGAGCCAGGGGAGTGGTCCTGGTGGTTGTGTGGGGAGACGCCAGGTGAGGACGGCTGCCGCGTCTGTGGCACTGGCGACTTCGCGGAGATCGACCGCGTTGCGAAGGAGTTGCACGGGCGTGGTGGTGTCGTCGGCGGCCAGCAGCAGGTGTGCGCGCAGCGTGGGCCAGGCCGGGCTTGCGGTGAGCCCGTCGACGATGTGGTCGGCGTCTCGGTCCAGCTCGGCTGCGGCGGTGGGGTGGTGGAGTTCTGCAGCGAGGTGAAGGGCGTCGGTGTAGCGGGCGACGGCATGTCGGAGGCGGGCGGTGGGGTCGGTTGCCTGACGTTGTTCGGTGGCTGCGGAACGGGCGGATCCGTCGCGGGCCAGCACGGCCTCCATGATGTCGGTGGCGGTTGTGGGGCGCAGCGTGCTGGGATGGATGGGTGCGTTCTCGTCGGTGCCGTCGACGATCTGGATGTAGGTGTGGTTGGTGTGGCGGCCACGGCTCATCGCGACGTAGAGTTGCTGCCTGGTCTCTGTTCCGGTGATGACGGTGTGGGTGGTGTCGACGGTGATGCCTTGGGCGCCGTGGATGGTCACGGCGTAGCCGAGTTCGACATGGTTGGCGACGTAGGCTGGGGGCAGTTCGACGGTGAGTCCGTTGTCGCGGTGCTTGGCGTGGATGGCGCCGGCGGGGGTGATGGCGGTGATGGTCCAGCGGTCACCGTTCTTGACCCAGTCGGTGCTGCTGGTGGTGAGGCGTCGGTCGTTGAGGCGGGTGACGATGAGGTCGCCGATCGATGCCTGGTTGTCGTCCGAGAGGAGGACGCTTGGCTGCTCGGCGGTGTTCTGGCCGGTGCTGGTGAGGCGGTGGGCGCGGGCCCATTGGTTGAGGGTGGCCACGGTGTGGCGGGTGCCGGCGAGCATGAGGGAGTCGAAACCGTTGGCGCGGTCGGTCAGCCAGTTGTTGAGGGTGTCGCGGAGGACGGTCTCGTCGGTGCCGGCGTGGATGCGGTCGTGGTCGAGGTAGTAGCCCACGGCTTCGGGCCGGCCCTCGCGCAGCGCGAGGGAGGCTGCGGCTTCGGCTGGGTCGGTGAACCGCATGATGGTGGTCAAGGGCACGGCCCCGTGCGTGGTGACGAGGTCTCGGAGCACCCCACCGGCACCCACCGCAGCCAGCTGTTGATCGTCACCGATCAGCCGGACGGAGGCGCCTCGTTCGATGGCGTGGTCGATGATCGTGGCGAGGGTGGGGGTGTCGGCCATGCCCGCTTCGTCGATGATCACCAGCGTGTCCGGCCCGACAGGACCGGTGGCCCCAAGGCTGTTGTGGTGGAGGTCGAAGGCGAGTTTGGCCAGTGTGGTGGCGTCACCGAGCTGATCCTTCAGGACGCTGGCGGCGACCGCGGAGGGAGCCAGTCCCACGACGTTGCCGCCACTCTCGCGCCACGCCCGCGCGAGTGCTGCCATGGCGGTGGTCTTCCCCGACCCGGCAGCGGCCAGGGCGACCTGGACCCGACGCTTGCTGGTGGTCATCTCTCGAACGAGCGCGGTCTGGCCGGCGTTGAGAGCGACACCCTCGGCGGTGGAAAGGAGCAGCGCAAGGGCCACGTCGGCCTCTGTAGCGGCGCGGCCGTCGGTGCGGGAGGCGGTGTCGGTGATGCGTTGTTCGGCGTCGATGACGGCCTGGGAGGTGAAGCGTCTGGTGCCCACGTGGGCGTACATCGACTCACCATCGGAACGTCGCAACACGGCGGGATCACTGATCGGATCGGCCCATCCGTCGAGCAACACACACCGACTGGCGGCGGCGGCCAACAGCTGGTCGGTGAGGGCTGCGGCCTGCTGCGGAGTGCTGGCTTGGCGGCGTGCCTGACGCGATGCTTCCGCGTGGAGGTGCCACACGTTCCACGACGCACGAGAGCGCCCCATCGTCTCCACAATCCCCGCCGCAGCCTGAGCAATCCACCGAGGATCTAGGGGGATTTCAGGACTGGTTGCCTGCTGCACGTTCGTGAGCATCCGTTCGACTCCGCCGGTGCCGAGGACCGCAGTGGCTTCCCGCATCCAGGTGTCGCGTTGTTCTGTCAGGGTCCGGGGTTCGTGCTTGGCCTGCCGGGTCTCCAGGGTCGCCTGTTGCGCCAGCGCGATGGCCTCAGCCGGGGTCGGGGGGCGCAGATGGCGGTGTTGGAACTCGACGGCGAGTTCGGCCTGGCGGGCTTCGATCGCTGCCCGCCGACTTGACCACGCCTCACACAACCCGCTCGGTACGCCGATGATCTCCCTAACCGAACGCTTCCCCTCGGCTGCTTCACCGCCCGCGGTGAACTGGAGGCCGAGGGTGTGGGTCAGGTGGGCTTCGAGGTGGGTGTTGTACACCTCGCTGACGCTGACCAACCCGGCGAACAGCGGCCTTCCGTCGATCGCCAACCACGTCCCATCCAAGGCTTGAACCTTGTTCGCGATCGCCACATGTGTGTGTAGATTCGGGTCCCCGGCCCGCGAGTCCCGGTGCGTAAACGACGCCGCAATCAGCCCTCGGACGTCGACCTGCCGGACCCCGCCGGCGCCCCGTCGGGAGTACAGAACGCGCTGCTCCAAATAGGTCAGGGCGTCGGTGACGGCGGCATTGTGGGCGGCCTCGATCGCGGCCGCCATCGACTGCGGGGCCACGGCCCACAGCGCCGAGACCGACTTCACCGGGGTGAACGTCACGTCATACCCCGCACACGCCGTCGTAGGGTTCCGCGACAGGCGCGCGACCTCCGTCGACAACTCCAAGGGTGTGGGTGCGCGACCGGCGCGCTCCGTAAAGATCGTGGTGGCGAGCTCGTTGCGGATCGTCGCCCGCACGTCCACCGGCACCACCGCATCATGCGGCAACCCATTGGCACTGGACCATTGGCTGCAGCGGACCGCCACATCCTTCTGGAAGGTGGAGGCCGCCTCGTAGACCTTGAACGGTGTCCCCAACCTGGCCGCGTCGCGGATCTGTTCGCGAGAGGCACCCACCGGGAGAGCCGCCAGCCGAGCGGCCATGTTCGGGTGATAGCCAGCGCCGAAGAGTGCCCTCATCTGCGTCTCGTCAACGAAACTCCCCGTTGCTACGTCGCCCAACCCGGCCAGACCCGAGCCCACCCAGCGGCCGGGGATCTCGCCCTTCTCCGTGTAGTAACTCGTCAGCGACGCGTGCCCCTTCTCGGTGGAATCCTGCGCAGCAACCTGCCGGGTCAGGTAGTCATACCCCGACCCCGCGGTCAGCTTGTGCAGAGACGCCGTCACACCTACAAGAACCCGATCCCGAACCAGGCAGCGCGATCAACGGTCCGGGAATGCAAGAGGTGTGTGCCACTCCACTAGTGGGGGGTACGGCCAGTTGAGTGTCTATCAGCGAGGCTGTGGCCGGTGATGCTCGGGTCAACGCGGTGAGGTCACCGAGGCGGGGTTCATAGAGGCATGGACAACTCATCGGGCGAAGACTTCAACACTGATCTGCCGCTGATCGTCGGACAGCTTCTGCTGCAGGCCGAAGAGCACCTGGCAGCCGGCGAGCTGGCAGAGGCCGACGAGCTGCTCAGCCACGCCGAACTCTTCGCCGGGGATGACCGATGAATGGCCGGAAGCTCACCGCGGCGCAGCAGACCCGCCTGGCCCAGCAGCGGGAGGAGCGGGTCAAGGAACTCCAGGAGCAACTCCAGCACGGTGTTGCGGCGTTGATGACCAGTGACGGGTGGCAGACGTGGCTGTCATTCATCTCGAGGTTTCGCCAGTACTCGGTACGCAACCAGATCCTAATCATGGCGCAGAAGCCCGACGCGACCCAGGTCGCCGGCTACCGTGCGTGGCAAGCGGCAGGCCGTCAGGTCCGCCGCGGCGAGAAAGCGATCTCCGTCCTCGGGCCCTTGACCCGGAAACTCCTCGACGATGCTGGTAACCCTGTCCTCGACGACGCGGGCAACCCCCGCCTCGGGATCTACGGCTTCAGACCGATGCCGGTCTTCGACGTCACGCAGACCGACGGCCCCGACGTCCCGCAATCCCCACACCAGGAATCGACCGTGCTGCAGGGCGCGGCGCCGGAGGGTATGTGGCACGACCTCGCCCGCTACATCGAATCCCACGGTTTCACCGTGGCAAGCACGCCAGACCTTGGCGGACCTCACCCGGTTCGACACGCTTCAAGTGCTGGTCTTGGATAGTTTCCCGCCCGCGCACGCCGCAGCCGTCCTTGCGCACGAGGCAGGCCATGTCGTGATGCATCAGCCTGCCGCCGGCAACGGCCAACAGTGCCGCGGGGTGGTCGAGGTAGAAGCAGAGAGTTTTGCCCATGTGGTGGCCGCCGACTACGGCCTCGACGCCTCCAGCGCATCGTTTGGCTACCTCGCCGGGTGGGCGGCATCCGCGGCACAGCAGCGCCAGTGCACACCCGAGGATGTAGTCCTCGAAACAGCTGAACGAGTCCGCCGCGCCATCGTCGACTACCTCACCCACCGAAACCCCGAAGGAACAACCTCGGCGGCTGTGGTCGCGTATGCACGTCTGCACCGCAGCGTTGAAGGTTTGATCAGCCCGGCCCACCCCCCACCCCCGGTGCGGGCTCCCGTGCAGCACTCCGTCCAGAACCTCACCAAGCGGCCATCCTTGACGGCAATGCGTCAGCGGATCTCGCCATGAATCTTCCCCGATAAGGCCTGCCGAGAACGTGCCGACCGCAGCCCGCACGAGGCCTCCAGCGCCGAAAGCAGAAACGCTGCACAACTCTCGACTGTCCGGTTTTCGGTGTAAGTGGCGGTTTTCATTTTATTGGTTCTGGGTTGTGGGCATGCGGTCTGCGAAGGTGATGGCGAAGGCGTTGAGGGCGGGCTTCCAGCGCATGCCCCAGCGGGTCTGGCCGGTGCCTTTGGGGTCCAAGGATCTCACGGTCAGGTACAGGGTCTTCAGGGCGGCTTGCTCGTTGGGGAAGTGTCCTCGTGTCCCCCGACCGCCCTGCGGAAGCGGGCGCTGAGGCTCTTGATCGCGTTGGTGGAGCAGAGGACCTTGCGGATCTCGAGGTCGTAGTCCAGGAACGGTACGAACTCGGCCCAGGCGCTTCGCCAGAGCCGGATCATGGCCGGGTAGGCCTTGCCCCACTTCTCGGCGAAATCCTCGAACGCCCCGCTGCGCATCGACTTCGGTGGGGGCTTGGTAGATGGGTTTCAGGTTGACTGCGATTTCGGGCCAGTGCTGCTTCGACGCATACGAGAAGCTGTTGCGCAGCAGATGGATCAGACAGGTCTGAACCTTCGCCTGAAGGAACACGTTGCCGATGCTGTCGGGCAGGCTCCTGTCCCGTCACGCACGATGAAGAACATCCCGGACGCCGCAGTACTTCTGCTCGGTCAGGCACGCGAACCAGAACTTCGCCGACTCCCCGTCGCCGTTGCCGGGCCAGATGCCCAGGATGTCCTTGTGCCCGTCCAGGTCGACCCCGATCGCGGCGTAGTAGGGCTGGTTGCGGACCTGCCCGTCACGGACCACGATCGCGTCGATGAAGATCGCCGCATAGATGCGGTCCAGCGGCCGCGCCATCCAGGTGGTCATCTCGTCGACGACCCGGTCGGTGATGCGACTGATGGTGTCCTTGCTCACGCTGGTGCCAAGACCTCGGCTAAGTGGGCGGCGATCTCCCCGGTGGTCAATCCCTTGCGAACAGGCTCAGGACCATCGCGTCCATGTCCGACCAGCGCCGTTGACGTTTCTTGACCAGCTGGGGTTCGAAGGTGCCGTTGCGATCCCGCGGGACTTGGATGTCAATGGCACCCACGTTGTCGGTGAGCACGGTCTTGGTCCGGGTCCCGTTGCGGGAGTTCCCGCTGCCGCGGCCGATCGGGTTGTGCTTGTCGTAGCCCAGGTGCTCGTTGAGCTCTTCGTCAAGGGCTGCCTCGACGATCTGCGCGGTCAACGCTTTGAGCAGACCATCGGGGCCGGTCAACGCGATCCCGGCGTCCTTGGCCTGGCGCACCATGTGCGCGATCGCTTCCCGCTGATCTGGACCCAGATCAGCCGGCTCCTCCGGCATCGATGGATGTGGTTCGGTCACGTCGTCCAGTCTGGCTGACGCCTCGATCTCCTCGAGGGAAATGACGTGGTTCTCGGTCATGATGACTTCCTCCTGCCCTCACGGGCACTGGAGCCACTTACACCGTTTGCCTGACAGACCCGTCAAGCCCCGTGGAGTGGTGTAGCGGTTTTTCCTTCGTAGGTCGTTGGGGTCAGGCGCTGAGCGTCAGCGGGTGGTCGGGGAGCTCCTTTTCGGTGGTGTTGGGGATGGTGGTGAGTCGGCAGCGTGCGAGGATGTCGAGGCCGAGGTAGCGGCGGCCTTCTGCCCATTCGTCGGTTTGTTCGGCTAGGACTGCGCCGACGAGGCGGATGATGGCTTCCCTGTTCGGGAAGATCCCGACCGCGTCGGTGCGGCGCCGGATTTCCCGGTTGAGGCGTTCGGCGGGGTTGTTCGACCAGATCTGGGTCCACACGTCCTTGGGAAATGTGGTGAAGGCGAGCACGTCGGCTCTGGCCTGCTCGAGGTGCTCCGCGACTTCGGGGAGCTTCTCTGCGGTGTAGTCCAGCAGCCGGTCGAACTGCGCCTCGACGGAGGCCGCGTTGGGCTGGTCGTAGACGGAGTGGAGCATCGCTTTGACCGCTGGCCACATGCTCTTCGGGGTGACGGCCATGAGGTTGGCGGCGTAGTGGGTTCGGCAGCGCTGCCAGGACGCGCCGGGTAGGTTCGCTGCGATGGCTTCGACCAGCCCGGCGTGGGCGTCGGAGGTGACTAGCCGTACTCCGGCCAGGCCGCGGGCGACGAGGTCGGCGAAGAACGTGTTCCACGCGCTGCGGGTTTCGGAGGTGGCGACCTGCAGACCGAGGACTTCGCGGTGGCCGTCGCCGTTGACATCGGTCGCGACGAGGACCATGGCGTTGATCACCCTGCCGCCTTCTCGGACCTTCATCGTCAACGCGTCGGCGGCGACGAAGGTGAACGGGCCGGCATCGCCCAAGGGGCGGTGTCGGAACTGCGCAACGTGTTCGTCGAGGTCGGTGGCCATGCGGGAGACCTGTGATTTCGACAGGCCGTCGATCCCGAGGGTCTTGACGAGTTTGTCCATCCGGCGGGTCGACACTCCGGCGAGGTAGCAGTCGGCGATCACGGTGATCAGCGCCGCTTCGGCACGTTTGCGGCGCTCCAAGAGCCACTCGGGGAAGTAGGTTCCGGAGCGCAGTTTGGGGACGGCGACATCGATGGTGCCGACACGGGTATCAAGAGGGCGGTGGCGGTAGCCGTTGCGCTGCGCAACCCGCCCCGCGGAAGGCTGTCCCCATTCGGCGCCGCACACCAGATCGGCGTCAGCCGAGAGGAGGGCGTTGATCATGTTCTGCAGCAGGCTGCGCATCATGTCCGGGGGTGCTTCGGTCAGCAGGTTGCCCAGCACGCGGGCGGGGTCGACAATATGAGGAGCGGTCATCGTGGTTGATTTCCTTTGAGAGAGCTTTGGTAGGTGAACTCGAAGGATCCCACGGTGACCGCCCTGCCGTCATCGACGGCCACGGCCACTGTGGGGGCTACACCACTCTAGGGGGCTCTACTCAGTGCAGCGCTGGATGCCGTCGGCGTCGGATCAGGACGAAGCCGTGGCGCGGCACTCCGAATGCATGCCCCTTGTCGCAAACGTCGTAGCTCTCGGAGAGCGTCCCGTCGTCTAGGTGCTAGGGGGCTTGTCAAAGCTTGTCGGAAACTTGACCGCGACCATACCCGCGCCCCACACGGCCCGGAGATGATGGGCTTGCGATCGAAGAGGAGATCAGACCATGACGAAGCTCAGCCAGACCAGGTACGGCGTGCGGGGACTCACCTGCAACCGTTGCCTCGTGAGCGCGCTCGAGGCCGTCCGGGCGCTGCCCGGCCTCCGCCGGGTCGCGATGAGTCTCGTTCCATCCGGCGAGTCACTTCTCACCGTCACCCCGTCGGACGTGGCGACCGGTTCCGAGCTTCGCGCGCTTCTCGGGAGCGTGGGCTTCGAACTCACGCTCCGGCGCCACGAACAGCTGCCCTCCGACCTGATCAAGCCCCCGAGCGAGCAACAAGCGCCTCGGCCCTCCCACCCCTGACCGCCGATGAAAGGACCGTCCCCATGACGCACCACCCGCACACCGACACCACACCCCACCACTCTCATCCGAGCGGCAGCGACGAGGCGGGTCGACCGCCGTCGCGGCACCGGGGACGCCACTGGCACATGCTCCTGATGTGCGTTCCCTTGGTGGCGCTGGGTCTGTGGTCGCTGACTCGCGGTGCGGGTGCGGGCACACTGATGGTGGGCCTCCTCTGCATGGGCATGATGCTGTTCATGCACCGCATGGCCGGCGCCGGTCACCGCCACTGACCTGCGAGTTGCATGACGGCGAAGCGCCGTCGCCGGAAACCCGACCGTGTCGAGAACGCAGCTGGGCTGCCTGCTCGCTGTGGCCGAAGTGACCGGCCCTACAGGGCATCGCAGCACGGTTCAGACGTAGCGGCAGACCTGGTCGGGTCCGCAGGTATCGGGGTGGATGGCGCTGGCCTCCTCGCTGAGTGCAGTGAGGGCATCGCGGAGAGCAGTCAGCCTACTCAACTGATGCTCGATGTCGACCAGGCGTTGGCGAAGCAGGGCGCGGACGTGTTCGCAGGGCGCCTCTCCGTCGTCGCGGATCTCGAGCACCTGCTGGATCTGGGCCAGCGTGAGTCCGGCGGCCTGACCGCGGCTAATGAAGTTCAGCCGGTCGAGCACGGTCGGGTCGTAGTCCCGGTAACCGGCCGGAGTCCGGCCCGGTGCTGGCAGCAGGCCCCGCTCTTCGTAGAACCGCAGTGTCTTGGTGCTGGTGCCCGCTACGGAGGCGAGTTCACCGATCCTCATGGCCACCCGCCTTCCCTAATTCCCTGACAGGCCGGATTTGACCTTCCCCTGCACTGGAAGGTCCAGTCTGGCCTTATCCGAGCATTTCGCCAAGTGATGGAGGTACCCAAATGGGCCAGAGGGTAGACCTCGCGGTGATCGGCTCCGGCGGTGCGGCGTTCTCCGCCGCGATCCGGGCCCGGAACCTGGGCAAGTCGGTGGTGATGATCGAGCGGAGCACGGTCGGCGGGACCTGCGTGAACATCGGCTGCGTGCCGTCGAAGGCGCTGATCGCGGCCGCCGAGTCCCGGCACGTCGCCGCCGACGCCCCGGCTCGCTTCCCCGGCATCGCCACCGCTGCCGGCCCGGTGGACATGCCGGGCTTGATCCGCGGCAAGCAGTCCCTGGTGGAGGGCCTGCGGTCAGCGAAGTACGTCGAACTCGCCGAATCCTACGACTGGCCGATCCGACACGGCGTGGCCTCCTTTGTCGGCACCCCCGACGCCCCGGCGCTGCGGATCATCGGCCCGGACGGGACATCGGAGGTGCTCGAGGCCGCTCACTATCTGGTCGCCACCGGCGCCGAGCCCAGGATTCCCTCCGTTCCAGGGCTGGACCAGGTTGATTTCCTGACCTCGACCACCGCGATGGAGCTCACCGAGGTTCCCGAGTCCCTGCTGATCCTGGGGGGTGGGTACGTGGCCCTGGAACTGGCCCAGCTCTTCGCCCGGCTCGGTTCGACGGTGACCATGCTGGTCCGCTCCCGGCTGGCCTCCGCCGAGGAGCCCGAGGTCAACCAGGTGCTGGAGTCGGTCTTCGCCGACGAGAGCATCACTGTCGTTCGCCGCGCCCAGCTGGCCACGATCACGCAGGACCAGGCGACCGGCGAGGTGACCGCCACCGCGTCCGTCGAAGGCCGCGCCAACCAGTTCCGCGCCCAACGTGTACTGGTGGCACTGGGCCGCCGCCCGGTCACCGACGCGCTCAACGTCGAGACCGTCCAGGTCCAGACCGGTAGCGGCGGCGAGATCGTCGTCGACGACTCACTCGCTACCACCAACCCGCGCATTTGGGCAGCCGGAGACGTCACCGGGCACCCGGAGTTCGTCTACGTCGCCGCCCACCACGGCGCAATGGTCGTCGACAACGCCTTCACCGGCGCGGCACGCACGGTCGACTACAGCCACCTGCCCCGGGTGACGTTCACCAGCCCCGCCATCGGCGCCGTCGGGATGACCGAGAAGCAAGCCATGGCGGCCGGTTACCGGTGCAACTGCCGCGTGCTACAGCTGGACCACGTGCCCCGCGCCATGGTCAACCGGGACACCCGCGGATTCATCAAGGTCGTCATCGACGACGACACCGGCCGCATCCTCGGCATCACCGCCGTCACCAAGGACGCCGGCGAACTCGCCGCCGCCAGCGTATTCCTCCTCGACGGGCAGCGGACCTACCACGACGTCGCAACCATGTGGGCGCCCTATCTCACCATGGCCGAAGGCATCAAGCTCGCCTGCCAGTCCTTCACCACCGACCCCACCAAACTGTCCTGCTGCGCCTGATCCGGCCCCGAATAGGCGCAACAGCCTGAAGCAACACGGGCTAGGGCGACCGCTACGGGGATGCCAGAATCGGGACCGCTGACGCTCCGATGCGCAAGACGACGACCATCGCGAAGCTGCTCCACGACCAGCGCGCCCAACCCGCCAACACCGACGCCGCCATTGGTCCGTCGACGTTGGTGATCGTGGACGAGGCCGGCATGACCGACACGCTCACCCTCGCGGAGTTCATCAGCTGTGCCCTCTCACGCGGCGCCTCCATCCGCCTGATTGGGGACGACCAGCAGCTGGCTGCGATCGGCGCCGGCGGCGTCCTGCGGGACCTCCAACGCTCCTACGGCGCGATCGAACTCGACGCGGTGCTGCGCTTCACCGACGACGGCGAGAAGGCCGCCTCGCTCGCGCTGCGCGATGGTGACCCGGCTGCGCTGGGCTGGTACCTCGATCACGATCGGATCCATGCCGGAAGCCCGGAGACGGCGCTGGAGGCCACGGTCCGGAGTTGGCACGAGGACAGCAGGCGAGCGTTGGAGACGATCATGCTGGCCACCACCCGCCAGGAGGTGGCCGAACTCAACCGGCGCGCCCAAACACGCAGGGTCGGCATCCTTCTGGGACCGACAGTGGAGCTTTCGGACGGCAACGTCGCCACCGTCGATGATGTCATCCTCGCCCGCCGCAACGACCGCCGCCTCGGCACCTCCCACGCTGGCTGGGTCAAGAACGGTGACCGCTGGAGTGTCGAACGCGTGCACGTCGACGGAAGCCTCGAGGTCCGGCACCGCCGCACCGGGGGCCGTGCCCTGCTGCCCGCTTGGTATGTCGCGGCGCATGTCGAGCTCGGCTACGCCAGCACCGTCCATTCCGCGCAGGGCATCACCGTCGACGCCACCCACACCTCCTCACCGGCACCGAGTCCCGCCAGCAGCTCTACGTCGCCATGACCCGCGGCCGCTCCCACAACCACGTCTACGTCCCCGTCGTCGGCACCGGCGACGAACACACCGCCTTCCGGCCAGAGACCCTCCGCCCGCCGACGGCGATCGACATGCTCGACGCCATCCTCGCCCGCGACGGCACCGCCCGCTCCGTCACCACGCAGCTCCGGGACGCCACCGCCCCCGCCGTGCTGCTGCCCGACGCCGTCAACCGCTACCGCGACGCCATCACCGTCGCCCTCGAACACCACCACGCCGCAGCCCTCGACAGCCTCGACCGCGACGCCAACACCCTCCTCCCGGGCCTGACCGACTGCGACGCCTGGCCCACCCTGCGCCAACGGCTCCTCACCAGCACCGATACCGGCGACACGCCTATCGGTACGCTCCACCGCATCGCCACCGGCTACCGCTGGAACGACGGCATCCGCGACCCGGCTGCGCTGCTTGCCTCGTTGTTACCAGAACACTCCGGAGGGCCGCTGCCCTGGCTTCCACCCATTCCCCAGATACTTCGCGACGACGAGTGCTGGGGTCCGTACCTCCAAGCGCGTGCCGACCGCGTCGCGACGATTGCTGCCCAAGTGCGCGCCGACGCGCTGCAAGCCCCGCTACCGCCTTGGCTGCCGGCCAAGGACCACATCCCCGCCAAGACCATCGCCGATGTCCACGTCTGGCGCGCCGCCGAGGCCATCCCCGACACCGACCGCCGACCCACCGGGGAACCCCTCCAGGCCGGTGCCGCGCGACGCCACCAGATACAGCTCGACCAGCAACTGGTCCCATCCGTCCCCACTTTCGGTGTTGCGCAACTGCGACTGCTCGGACAAGGCGTCGCCGACGATCCCACCACCGCCGACCTCGCCCCTGCTGGCCCGCCTCGAAGCACGTGGCTTCCCCGTGACAGAACTCACCTCCGAAGCACTCCGTCAGGGCCCGCTGCCTTCCGAACGTCCCGCCGCCGCGCTCACTTGGCGTATCGCCGAGCTCGCCAAGAGTGCCATCAATCGCGACCGGGACGCCGCCGACGAGCGGCGTTGGCGGCACTGGGCCGAGCAAGTCAATCCCACGTTGACCGGCACACCGCAGTGGCCCGCCATCCGCGGACTCCTGCGAAGCCTTCAGCGACAAGGAACCGACACAGGCAACCTGATCCCCCACCTGCAGGACAGATCTGTAGGTGACATCCGGGCCGCACTGATGCGGCTCTCCGCCACCAAGAACCGGCCTAGGGTCATCGGTGGCCTCTCGGCCAGCCGCATTCGTCACACGACTGGCCCCAGCCACCATCGACTCGGGCCTTCCATCTGAACCGATACCAGGACCAGCCGTCACGTAGGCGTTGTGCATGCCTTGGGACGTACGCACGAAGCCCGCACTAACTCTTTGGCGGTACCTTCGAATGGCCTAACCAGAGCACGTTGCAGCAAAGGTTCCCCTGTGGATTCTTTGACCAGGGGTACGTTTCCGAGGCCGTCGGCGCGGGAGAGTGCATGGACCGATCCCACCGTCGAGAGGAAGGCTCAAGCTGTCCGGTTCTGGATACGCGCGACGACAAGAGGAACGTCGCGCTCCACGGTCCGACGAACGATGTCGACCAAGAGGTAGCCGTGGGCTATCCGGTTCCGCATTACCCACGCGAGGTGCCAGTCAGCTCCAAACAAGTCTTCGCGCACCGATGAGCCAAGCGTGGCGAGCCCGCGGAGACGCATGCACGTGGCCTAGGAAGACGGCTCCGGCATTGCCAGGGGTACGTTTGTAAGCGCTTGTCAGATCGCATTAGGCGGTGGGGGTACGTAGCCCTGGAGCAACGAGGGGGTACGAGTTCGCGGATGTCCGCAGAGCACGCTGAGACGTAGAACGACCCAAGCCCGGGAGGAGCCATCCACCATGAACCGCACGCAGGCTTCCGCCACATCGCACCCTCGTTACGCCACCCTCCTCGAAGCAGCCGAGTACTGCCGTAGCTCCAGACGATCCCTCGAACGACGTATCGCCGAGGGGAAGCTGACCCGCTACAAGAACGGCTTCCGAGTAGTCGTCGACCTCAACGAAATCGACGCCCTACTGCGGAGCCACCACACCAGACGGGTATAGGGCCGCAAAGCCTTGACTGCACCTTCACTACACACCGACAGCAGCAGGGCCACGGGATGCCACCGCGGCAACGGACAACCACTTCCCGCTACGGGTTTGCTCGAAGCGGCGTGGTGGCGAATCCCTGGCGTTAGTCGTTCATGTCGCAACCCATCGCTGGCGCGTGCGGCTATGACGTGACGCGTTATAGTGGGTGAGTGATCGGATCCTTCAGGGACCCGGCAACCGAAACGGCTCTGGTCGCGACAACGAGTCAAGAGCATCGACCCACGCATCGAACGGGCCGCCCTGCGGAAGCTGGTGATGCTGGATGCCGCCGAGATCCTGGACGACCTCCGGGTGCCTCCCGGGAACCGCCTCGAGGCACTCCGCGGAGACAGGGCCGGACAGCACAGCATCCGGATCAACCAGCAATGGCGGACCCACCGACGTCGAGATCGTCGACTACCACTGAGGAGGTACCAGCCATGACAACAACAACGATCCCACCGATCCACCCGGGCGAGATCCTCATGGAGGAATTCCTGGAGCCGCTGCAGATCAGCCAGAACCGGCTCGCCGTCGCGATCAGCGTCCCCCCACGTCGGATCAACGAGATCGTGCACGGCAAACGTCGGATCACTGCCGACACCGCGCTCCGGCTGGCTCGCTACTTCGGCACCACCGACAGGTTCTGGCTCAACCTCCAGACCCGCTTCGACCTTGAGGTCGAGAAGGACAACCTCGGCAACGCACTCGACCGGATCCAGCCGCTCCAAGCCGTCTAGCGTCCTCGGCGCGGCATGACCGCGCGTTCCGGGCCAGACTTGTCATCGGTGTTCAGGGACTTCCGTAACCCAGTCCGGTTCCAGCCAGCCTGTCGATCCTTCGCGGAATGCTCTCCAGTTGCCGGCTTCCTGCACGTACACCCATGCTCGAGGCCCACGCGGGATATTCCGCCCTCGAAGGAGACCGACCGCAATCCAGAACGCTTCTCGACTGCGCAGTAGCACTTCGTACGGCTTCGCATCGGACACGACGGTGGGTCTCCCGCATACCGCTTCCATCGCCTCTCGAACTGCGGAGACGTTGGCCGCGCGGTCGAATCCGAGCGCGGCACGCAGCGGCACCGGAGGCATCACCGGCCGTGGATCGCGCCGCAGTCGGCGCGCCACCCCTGGCAGGAGGATCCAAACCCAGCCTGCGGCGAGCGCCAGCACAATCCCCCCAGCAACGATGGCCTCCCACACGTGGACATCATCCCAGAAGAGCTCCCACGCCGTCTCATGCACGAGAGAGTCCACCCAAGTTCGCGAGACCCTGAAAGGCGCCGACTGACGTATGCCGACTCCGTCACCCGGACCCTAATCATCGCGGCATAAGCCGATAAGACCTCATGGCCACCCCACTGATTCGTATTACACTTCATTTGTGGAGACGATCGGTGGAGTCCCTGTCACGGACGAGATGATTCAAGCGCTGGCCGACGAGGCCGAGCGCGGCTACGACGTGGACGCCCTGCGCAAGAAAGGCCGCAAGCCCAAGGGCGACGGCCCCGCGCGAGTCGTGCCCGTCCGGCTCGACGACAGCCTTCTCGAAGCCCTTGATGCGCAGGCCGAGCGCGAGCACACCTCCCGCTCTGACGTGATCCGTGCCGCGATCCGGGCTTACGTCGCGTGAAGGTCAACCCTTCGGCCCTCAGGCACGGCATCAGCGAAGAGGACATCATGCATGCCGCCCGGCACCCCTCCTACCTCAGCGAGCCGGACGATGACATGCCGGCAAAACAGTTCGCCCTCGGCTTCGACACCCACGGCCGGCTCCTCGAACTCGCCATCCTGACCTTCGACTCCGGGCAACCGTCTTGTCATCCACGCGATGAAAGCTCGGTCGCACTTCGCCCAGCTGCTCGAATGATCCCGAGCGCGGCAGATCCGCGCGTTCGGTATCACCACTTCGCAGAGGTGTCACCGCCGCGCTCTAGCCTGAGCCTGTGACCGCTTTCAGTTCGTTGCCCGTCCGCGAGGTGGTCGGTGACCCCAGCAAGGATGATCACGGCTGGCCATTCACCATGGGCGCAGTCAGGCAACTGCTGCGCGACGGACTGGAGCTCTCCGAACTGACGATCCTGGTCGGAGAGAACGGAGTCGGGAAATCAACCATCATCGAAGCAATCGCCATGGCATACGGCCTGAGCCCCGAGGGCGGCAGCACACACCTAAGGCCCTCGGAGCGCCCCACCGAGTCGCCGCTGCACGAACGGATCCGGCTGGTGCGCGGCCTGTCCCGTTCCCGCTGGGGATACTTCCTGCGCGCCGAGACCATGCACGGACTGCTCACTTTCCTCGAGCAGAACCCGGGAGCCGACGGTCCCTACCACGAACGCTCGCACGGCCAGGCCTTCACCGAGCTCCTCGACACCAAGCTGGTACACCTGTCCCGCGGAGGCGGGTTCCTGGTACTCGACGAACCCGAGGCCGGGCTCTCGTTCATCACCCAGATCAAACTGGCCAACCTCCTGGCGGACCTACGCGACGACGGCATCCAGGTGCTGATGGCCACCCACTCCCCGATCCTCACCGCCACCCCAGGCGCCCGAATCATCGAACTGGACGACGACGGACTCCGCACCCGTGCCTGGAAGGACCTGATGACCGTGGCGCTGTACCGGCGGTTCCTCGCCGACCCCGGCTACTTCGGTCTGGAATGAGCACGCGCCACCGCGGACAGCCATCCGCTCCAGACGCGGCATGACAGGATGTTCGAGATGGCGAGTCCGTGTTTTCTGCAGTGCGTCTCTCCGTCGGACCGAGCGCAAGTAGCGGCTCGTGATTGACGACTGAACGGCGCGGGTTAGGGGGGCCTCCGATGCGGGCGAGGAGGGAGTTCGGGCGGGAGAACGCGCTGATGGTGAAGGTGACTTCACCCCCGTCGTGGAGCTCCAGGACGAACGACTCCTCGCTGGCTCTCAGGGTGCCCGGGAAGGGTGCCCTAGGCGAATCCCTTCCGAAGCGGCTCATCGACGACGTCCACGACCCGGACAGGAGCTGGGACGCTCAGCCTTCCGATCCCGAGCCGCAAAATCGCGACCGCCCCATCGACCACCGTCGGGTCAGATGCCTGCACGTTGAGGCCCGCGCGCCGATGCATGTCCCAACCCAGCAGAGTCTGGACGACCTCATCGAATCGCGAGGCCCCGCTCCCCAATTCGGTCTGCCGTAGGAGATGCGCGTAACCGCTCGGAGGCCCGGAGTCGAACGTGCCTGTGCCGCCAACGTTGCCGTACGTGAAGGCTGCGTCGCGCAGAGCCGCCACCGCTTTGGGAGACAACAGTTGGGGGTCCACGAGCTGCATCCTTCCACACCTTCGAGCACCGGTCCGGAGGCGTCAACACACTCTGCGGCATGACCGGTATCGGAAGCTCTTCTGCACTCCGCACGGCCTTGAAGAGACTGGGCTGCTTGCTCGTTGGGCAGGCTTCTTGCTGAACTTGATATCATTAGATATCGACCTGAAGGAGTGCTGACATGCCCGATGTACTGATCCGCAACATCCCCGCCGAAGACTTGGAACGACTGGACGAGCAGGCGCGGCGCTATGGACTCTCTCGCGCGGACTTCCTTCGACGGCAACTGCACCAGCAAGCCCATCGCTCAGCCGACAGCGTCACGGTCTCCGACCTGAACGCCATGTCGGATCTGCTGAGCGACCTTGAGGACCCGACGGTCATGGACCAGGCGTGGTCGTGACCGCTTGGTTGGTCGACAAGTCAGCACTGGTCAGGCTGGGACATAGCCCCAACGCCGCGGAATGGGCCACCCGCATCGAACGCGGCTTGGTCGCCATCTCGACCCTCACCCGCCTCGAACTGGGCTTCTCGGCGCGCTCGGCCGAAGACCACGCCCGAGCGCTTCGGCTGCCTCCGGTCGCCGCGATGCCAGTGGAATACCTCACACCCGCCATCGAGGACCGTGCCGTGGAGGTCCAAGCGATCCTCGCCGCCCGCGGCCAGCACAGGGCGCCATCCATCCCCGACCTGTTGATCGCCGCGACTGCCGAACTCACGGGACGAACCGTTCTTCACCTCGACAAAGACTTCGACCTCATAGCTGAAGTGACAGCACAACCCCTGCAGCGGATCGAGACCTGATCTCCCGCTTCGGCATGAGCGCGAAGCCGCCTGGGGGCTCAGGAGCAATCCGCCGTGCCTTCATCAGCAAGACGCCCTGATGGCTTCAAACCCGGGTACCGGCAGACGCCAGCCCTAGTCGTCGGTGAGCGCACAGGGAATCTAGTTGGCGTTCAACATCCAGGTCGAATCACGATTGGCCCCAGATTGGCCCCGCACCACTTGGACGACCGCGAACCGCCTTGCCAGACACCATTTGGATAAGGGTTCGAGTCCCCTATGCTCCACAGCAGAACTCCCTAGTCAAACGCCTTTGACTAGGGAGTTTACTTGTTTGACCTTGGACCCAAGTGCCCTCAGAGGGACACCAGAGAGCTTTCTCGTTGCACGTTCGTTGCACGCCTCAGGTTGGGTTAGGCGGCCTGGAGGGGCCGGTGTGGTCATGATGGTCTCGTATTCGATGGGGGTCAAGCGGCCGAGTCGGGCCTGTCGTCGTCGGCGGTGTAGGTGCGTTCGATCCAGCAGAGGATCGCTAGCCGGAGGTCTTGTCGGGTGGCCCAGCGTCGCCGGTCCAGGACGTTCTTCTGTAGGAGGGCGAAGAACGATTCCATGGCGGCGTTGTCTCCGGCAGGAGGCGACCTGGCCCATCGATCCAGCACAACCCCGAGAGCGATCTCCAGGCGAGCTGGAGGCCTTCGCTCGCGGGTTCGAGTCCGCGGAGCGCGAGGACACGTCACATGAGACTTTGCGCGCCCGTGACGGACTCCCGGAGCCCAAGCGGTGCATCAGGACGTCTAGCCGGACGCCAGGAATGCGGGAGTCTCCCAGTCGGACTTGATCACTCTCACCGCCCGCATCGCCCGACGGACCTCGACCGGTCCAGCGAGGCTCCATGCCTCAATCTTGTTGAGATCCTGGAGCAGCCGGTTGACGTGTTTGGTCTGCGACTTGGAGAAGGTGGGCACCCCGAGGGCGTCGGCGCAGGCGAGCAGGACAATCCCGTCTTGTGCGTGGCGGATCGGATTGGGCGAAGCGGTGGCGCAGGCCGCCCCCTTGAGCGCCAGCGCACCGGCCAGGGTGGGGATGCGGATGGCTGAACCGGAAGGCAGGACGAAGATATTGGTGTTCTTCAACGCCGAGTCCGAGGCAGGCACCTGCAGCACGGTTCTCCTCTGGAACCGCACGGCCCTTCTCCTGTCCTGGATCATCAGGTCGATCCGGTCGGCTTCGCGGTCGAAACGGTAGCTCGGGGCGTCGGGATTGACGGGGTCGTGCGGTTCGAACCCCAGTTGTTGGATGGCTCGTGCCGCTGCCTGGTAGCTGCCGGAGGTCATGACCTCCACGACGATGTCGGCGTCGATGGTGGGGCGGTTGTTCTCAACGCCGGCCAGGGTGGCGTGGGCGTGGACCATCAGCCCGCCGACCAGCATCCAGTGAGCTGGCGGCAGGACGCTGGCGACCTCGTCGAGCAGGTCGAACGGGTCAGAGGTCACGTGCGCGCTCGATGAGTGCTTGTGCGGCAGCGGACGATTCGCGGCTGTCGCCGAGCAGGTAGGTGTCGAGCAGGACGCGGGCGATTCGCCGGTCGGGTCGCCGCTCGACGACGCCGAGGTCTCCGTCCCCATCGGTGGCGACGAGGGTGCGGGTTTCGAACTCGTTGAGGTCCTCGACCTCTGCGAAGGACATCTTCCTACGACCGGCGATGTCGAACCGGATGATGTCGCTGGCTGCTGATGGGCCGATCGGGTCGAGTCCCTTCACTGTCTCGAGGGCGCGGTATCTGGCCCAAGTGCCGCCCAGACCGGCGGCGAGGTACGCGAGGTGGTTGGGTGTGGCGGTGCGCAAGACGCGCCGAAGTCGGCTCAGTTCTGAACCTGTGAACTTGGTGGTGGTGCCGGTGCTGAGCAGGTCGAGGGCTGCCTGAGTGGCGCGAGGACTCCAGCGCCGGCCCCGGGAGCGTGAGCGTTTCCAGGCGATGACGGCGATGTCGTCGAGGACCGGTTCGCGGCCAAAGGTGTGCTGGGCCTGGAGCGTGCCGTCGCGCAGCGCGACGCGGACCTGATGGGTGGTCACCCCCGCCTCGTCGGCAGCATCTGAGACCGTCACTCGCATGCACATATCGTCCCATTCTGGATGATATGTGTCAACGTGCCGCAGTGGAGGGGAATCCAGCAGCGAAGCTGCGGGGTGTGGCTGGGCATGCCGATTCAGGACGACGTTGGTAGCACGTTCGTAGCACGGCGGCGGTGGAACGCCATAAGCCCGTGATGGCGGGCAACGGTTCCTTGATCCCGCCCCGATGTCAGGCGACCGGGACGGGTCCGGTCTGGCCGGGGAGGGTTCCCGTGGCGCGCTGGCCCGGGGCCGGGGGCCGACTGGCGGACATCTCCGCCTGGCTGGGCAGGAGGGCGTCCCATGGCACGTCCTGCAACACCAGCAGGGTGGTCGTGCCGTGGAGGATGAAGCTGGTGGCGAGTCCCCCGTGGGGCCAGTAGCGCTGCCCGGACTGTCCGTGCGCGCTGACCAGAACCAGGTCCACTCCCTCGTCGGCGGTCAACGCGTGCAGTGCGGCCGCGGGGTCACGGTCCTGGAGCACCCGCACCTCGGTGGGCGACTGCAGCCCTGAGGCCACCTCATCCAGATAGGCCTGCGCTTCGGAGACGAACTGGTTGATGGCCCCGTCGACGATCGACTCGATCTCGCTCTCGCTGCGTCGATGGATGTACCTGGGCGGCTGCACCACATGGGCCAGCACGATGGTCGCGCCTGTCCTGGTGGCGATGGCATCTGCCGCGCCCAGCACGTGCTCCGCCCGCAGAGACCCGTCCATGGGCACCAGGATGCGTCGGTACGACTCGGAGGCCAGCGTCTCATCCGGTGAGTCTGGGCTGAACTGGTAGCCGCGCACGAGCAGCAGGGAAGTGCCGGTCCGCTGCGCCACCTTGAACGCCACAGAGTTGAGGTTCCAGGCGTTCAGCCCCCCCGCCCCGTGGCTGCACAGGGCGATCAACTGGGCGTCCCACTCGCGCGCCACCGCCAGGATGCGGTCCGCCGCGCAGCCCTCCTCCACGCGGGAGACGGGGTGCAGCTCGGTGTCCAGGCTGATCCGCCGCGCGACGTCGTCGAGGTAGACCTCTGCGACGTCGCGGCGCATGCGCCACTCGAGGGGATCGTTCAGGGTGGCCTCGACGTTCTGTTCGAGAACTCGAAGCAGCAGCGTCTGCGAACCGGCGGGAGCGATCCTGGCCACATGCGGAAGGACGCTGGCGGCCAGGGCGGAACCGTCCAGCGGAGCTAGCACGCGCTCGAACATAGTGCCCCCTGTCGTGGAGTGTTTGCCATCGTACGCCTGGCGCCGTCGTCGGTCCGGGGCCGTTCCCTGTTAGTCATCGGTCTGCTCATCCTGCTCCACCTTCCACCCGTCGCCGTCGCGTCGGACCGTCACGTCGATGCGCCGCCCACTGCGACGCACCGTGGCGCGGTACCCGTCCCAGTCGCGCGGCAACTGCGGGGCGACGCGGAGCGTGTTGCCGTCCCAGGAGAGGCCCAGGATGGCCTCCACCCCCACCCGGTAGAGCCAGGAGCTGGATCCCGTGTACCAGGTCCAGCCGGCCCTGCCCACGTGCGGCTCACGGCTGTACACGTCGGCGGCCAGCACGTAGGGCTCGGCCAGGTATCTGGCCACCCCGTCGGCGTCGGCCGTGCGGCGGACGGGGCTGATGAGGTCGAACAACCGGTGCGCGGCGTCGCCGTCGCCCGCCTCGGCTGCAGCCCACGCCAGCCAGGCGGCCGCGTGCGTGTACTGGCCGCCGTTCTCCCTGATTCCAGGCAGGTAGCCCTTGATGTAGCCGGGGTCGTCGGGGGTGTGCTCGAACGGAGGGGTCAGCAATAATGCCAACCGGTCCTCCCACCGGACCAGGTTCTCGACGGCGGACGCCAGGGCCGTCGTCGTCCGGTCGCTTCTGGGCGCGCCCGAGAGCAGCGCCCAGCTCTGCGCGATCGAGTCGATCCGCGCTTCTGCCTCGCCTGCCGAGCCGAGCGGGTGCCCGTCGTCGTAGAACGCTCGCAGGTACCACCGGCCGTCCCACCCGTGGGCCTCGACGGCGGCGAACAGCTCGTCCGCCCGGGCCCGGTGGGCGGTGGCCTCGTCCGCGTGCCCCGCGCGCTCGCAGAGATACGCGAACTCGCGGCTGGCCGCGCCGCCGAACCAACCCAACCAGACGCTCTCGCCGCGACCCTCGGCTCCCACCCGGTTCATGCCGTCGTTCCAGTCCCCGGTGCCCATGAGGGGCAGGCCGTGGGCGCCGGAGGTGATCCCGCGCCGCACCGCCCTGCGGCAGTGCTCGAGCAGGTCGCCCTCGAGGTGGGACGCCCGGAACGAGTCGTACCGCTCGGCTTCGTGGGCGGCGAGGGGGTCGCCCAGGAGGAAGGGCACGCTCTCCCGGAGGACGTCGACGTCGCCCGTGGCGCGGACGTAGTTCGCGGTCACGTACGGCAGCCACAGCAGGTCGTCCGAGATGCGTGTGCGGACACCGCGGCCGGTGGGAGGGTGCCACCAGTGCAGGACGTCGCCGTCCTCGAACTGATGGGCAGCGGCCCGCAGCAGGTGCTCCCGGGCGAGATCCGGCCTGGACCACAGCACCGCCATGACGTCCTGCAGCTGGTCGCGGAAGCCGTAGGCGCCGCTGGACTGGTAGAACCCGGTGCGCCCCCAGAGCCGTGCGGACAGGCTCTGGTAGGGCAGCCAGGTGTTGAGGAGCAGATCCATGGCCGGGTCCGGCGTCTCGACCCTCACGCCACCGAGCGCCCCGGCCCACAGCCGGTCGACCTCGGCGTGCGTCGCGTCGATCGCCCCTGGCTCGCGTAGCCGTGCGATGGCCTCGGCCGCAGCCTCCGACGAGTCGGCCTGCCCGAGCAGGAACGCCACCTCGTCCGATCCGCCGGGCGCGAGGCTGAGGTGCACCTGCAGCACCGCGCACGGGTCCACCCCGGGTCCGTCGCGCCGCGACAGCCCGATCAGGGACAGACCGGCCGGACTCGCCAGGCTGCCCATGCGGCCGATGAACCCCCTACGATCGGCCGTCCACCCGTGCAGCGGGTGCGTGGTGGCCACCCACGCCACCCGGTCCGCCAGGTCGGTGTGGAACGGGTTCCGGGCCGTGATGGCGCCGGTGGCCTCGTCGTAGCGGGCCGTCACGTGATGCCGCGTCGTTTCGTGGGTGCCACCCAGCACCAGGTCGGCGAAGTAGGTGAGCGTGATGCGGCGGGGGCGATCCGCCACGTTGGCCACGTGCACCCGCACCACCACGGCCGCCGGATCCGGGCTGGCGAAGACTGTGGTGGTCAGCCGCAGCGCATGGCTGGAGTACTCGTAAGCGGTGTACCCGAGGCCGTGGCGCACCAGGGTGGGTCGCTCGCCGCCCGCTGGTTGCGGGGTCGTCGACCAGAAGGCCCCCGTCTCCTCGTCGCGCACGTACACCGCGTGGGACGCCTGGTCAGCCAGCGGGTCGTTGCGCCAGGCGACCAGCCGGTTCTCACCGCTGTTGACCGACCAGGCGGCACCCAGGCCCGCCTCTGTGGCCAGGCATCCGACGTCGGGCGTGGCGATCACGTTGGACCAGGGCGCGGGTGTGGTCACGCCAGGCGGGAGGAAGATCTGGTACTCCCGCGCGTCGACGTCGAAGCCGCCCAGACCGTTGTCGAACGAGAGCCCGGTGGGGCGGACCACCGATGGGCCGGCGGCGGCGGACAACATGCTGCTCGTCTGGTCGCCGGGTCGAGGATCGAACGGTGGCAGTGCGGCGGGCGCGGGGCCTATCAGGCGTCCAAGCCGGGCGGGAAGGTCGCCTTGGCCCGCGTCGAACACCACACGTGCTGCATGGCGAAGCCACCCGAGCGCGTGGCCGCCGGCGTGGTCGCGGTTGAGCATGAACACGCCGCCGCGACGGCCCAGCCAGCGGTCGGCGCCCAGCCGGCCGACCAGAGCGAGCGCCGAGTCGCGCACGTCGGCCGCATAACCGGTGGGTTCCTCGTCGACGACAGCGAGATCCACCTCGATGCCGCGGCGTCGCCAGTAGGACTGGGCGCGCAGCAGCTGTTCCAGGAGGGCCAGGTCGCCGTCGTCCGCGATGCCGAGGTAGACGATGGGCAGATCACCGGAGATACCCAACCCCCACAGCGCGCCCAGGGCCTCACCAGGTCCGGCCGCCTCGGGGGCGGCGACCCTCAGGCCCGACGGTGGGAAGAGGAGCAGGCCCAGCAGCCGCTGGGTGTGCGCCAGATCACCGCCGGCGAAGCCGAGTTCGCGCAGCTCGCGCTGGGCGTGGGCCGCCGCGACGCCGGCGGCGTGCTCGAGGTGCGCCCACACCCGGTAACGGTCGGCAAGCTGGAGGGCCTCCTCGCGACTCGCCGCGAAGGCGGTCACCATGGCCAATCGGACGCGTCCGTGGGCTTCCAGAAAGACCTCCTGCCCCAGCGCCAGCGCGGGGTCCAGGGGCGCCTCGGGGAACTCCTCCACGCTCCGCCACCACCCAGTGCGGTGGTCGAGGGCCCGGGGGCGTGTGGCGGTCCGGTGCCGGCCGAGGAACCTGGCCCGGTCGCTGGTGGAGCGCACCCGGCCCCACTCGGCGCCCTCAGGCTCGGGCCCGCGGACCAGGAAGTGGACGACGAACCGCTCCGTCTCCTCGGCCGAGCGCGGCCTGCGCCGCAGCAGCAGCCCGGGCAGGTCGGGCAGGTCCTCCGCCTCGACGAAGAGCCGGCTGAATGCGGGATGTCGCTGGTCGTCGCCCGCCGGGGCCAGCGCGACCTCCGCGAAGCTGGTCAGCCCGAGCCGGCGGGACTCGGCGGACTCGTTGCGCACGTCGAGCATCCGGATCTCGACGTCGTCGCGGGCGGCGACCGTGATGTCGAGGTGGCTGTGGATGCCGGCGTGTCCCTGCCGGTACTCCGCCCGTGAGGCGCTGAAGACGGTCTCCGCCGGAATGGGCCCGCAGGGGCGGGCCGCCGCGGACCACAGCGTCCCGCTGGTCAGGTCCTGCAGATAGAGCCAGGATCCGCTGTCGTCCAGCGCCTCGTCGGCGCGCCAGCGGGTCAGCGCGACACCCTCGTGGGTGCTGTGACCGGCGCCGCTGTCGGTCAGCAGCACCGTGTAGCGGCCGTTGGAGAGGCAGTGGACGGCCACCGTCTGCCCCTGCGGCGGGCCGACGGTCCACGGCGCGGTGGGCACGCCTCCCGCCGCGTCGTTCCCGGCACCACCGTCGGAGCCTCCGTCGTCCGCGGGCTCCGGCGTGGGCAGTCGGATGCTGCCGCCCTCCGGCACCTGCTCGGCCAGGAGCAGGCTGATGGCCGCAGTGAACGGCTCGCGCGCGAACCGCCTCACCATCCGCGGGCCGTCGAGGTGGGCGGCCAGGGCGAGCATGATCATGCCCTGGTGATGAGCCATGTGGGATCGGACGATGCCGAAGTCGTGGCCCAGCGGCACCCTGGACGGGGTGAAGTCCACCGCCTCGTACATCCCGTAGCGACCGAGGGCACCCAGTGCCTCCAACCGGTCAAGGTTCTCCACGACGGCCGACGGGTCGTAGGGCAGGCCCAGGACGCTGGCGTAGGGGGCCACCACCAGGTCATCGGCGAGCCCGCGGGCGAGCCCCGCACCCGGCACCCCGAATGCCCGGTACTGATAGCCGGAGGCCGCGTCGAAGGCGTAGAAGCCGGACTCTGAGATGCCCCACGGGACACCGCGCCTCCGGCCGTAGGCGATGTGGTGGGCCACGATCGCGGCGCAGCTGTGGCCCAGCAGGCTCGCGCGCGGCGTGGGCACCAGGAGGGTGGGCATGAGGTACTCGAACATCGTCCCGCTCCAGGACGTGATCGAGTAGTCGCCCGCCAGCGTCCGAGTCATCGGGCGGCCCAGGTGGAGCCAGTGGTCCTGTGGGACGTCGCGCTTGGCGATGGCGATCAGGCTGGCGATCCGCGACTCGGAGGCCAGCAGATCGTAGTAGCTGTCGTCGAGGAGGCCGGAATTGATGTTGAAGCCGATGTGGAACACCCCGCGTCCCCGGTCGTAGAGGAAGCCGAAGTCCATGTCGGCCACCATCGCCCGGGCGCGGGTGGCGAGGGCCTGCAGCGAGTCCAGGGTCCGGTCGGCGGCCTCTGCCGCCTCATCGAGCGACACCGTCAGCGCCAGCGCCCACTCGCGTGCCGGGGGAGGCGCGTCGGCGAGCGCCGCGACGAGGTCGCGGGCCCCGGCGGCGGCCTCGCGGCTCGCCCGAGGCAGGTCGGCCCAGGTCAGCTCGAGAGGCAGAGCCTCGCGGACACGGCGCCAGGCCACGGCCGCCTGGCCGCGGCCGAGCGCGTCCTCCCAGGCCGGATCCGGTCGCGACGACAGCCACGGAAGCGCCAGACCGGCCTCCCGCTCGAGGGCTTCGAGGTGACGCTGGAGGAGACCGGCGTGGAGGCGGAGGGCCGCGACGGCTCCGGGATCCAACCCGCGCCCATGCTCCACCAGGTCCGCCAGGAGCAGCGAGACGTTGGCCCGCACATCGGCCAGGAGGGCAGGGAGGGCGTCGAGCCAGCTCGTCAGGTCGGCCTCCACCGTGGCCACCCGCCGGTCCAGGCCCGCGAGGTACTCGACGAGGGCCGGCTGGCCGGAGCCCAGGGCCGCGGCACCGTCGCTCACCAGCGCGATGGCATCGCGCAGACCCTCCCAGGCCGCGATGGGCCAGACGGGGCCGTCGGGCAGTTCGTCGCACCCCTGGGCCACGACGATGAGGCAGGCCGCGAGGTTGCCGCTGTCCACCGTCGAGACGTAGCTGGGGGGCAGTGAGCCCAGGCTCCGGGTGTCCACCCAGTTCACCGGATGACCTCGATAGTGCTCGATGCGGTCCAGGGAGTCGAAGCCCGATTGGAGGCCCGACACGAAACTCTGTGTGCCGAGGTAGCCGCGGTCGTGCGCGGCCAGCGCGGCGATGAAGTACAGGCCGACGTTGGTGGGGGAGGTGCGGTGGGCGACGATCCCGAGGGGCACCTCCTGGTAGTTGTCCGGCGGGAGCCAGTTGTCTTCAGGCCCCACGAACTGCTCGTAGAAGAGCCAGGTCCTGCGCGTCAGGGTGCGTAGCTTCCGGTCGTCGGCGGCGGTCAGGCTGGGCTTGACCCAGCGGTCCGGGCGGCCCACCAGGAAGTGGATGAACGGGGCCGCGAGCCAGACAACGAGGAATGGAGCCGCTGCCGGTAGCGCCGATGGGCGCAGGAGCACGACGGCGACGCCGAGAGCGAGGGTCAGCAGGGTGGCGGGGAGAGCGGCGCGGACCGCCGTGGTGAGCCGGACGTCCTTGCCCACGAGGCCGACGGCCCCGGCCGCCGTCGTCCACTCGAGGAGGTTGCGCCGCGAGACCTTCATCCGCCACAGGGTGCGCACGATCGCCTCGAGGCTGATGACCGCGTCGCCTGCCAGCCCCGCCAGCTGCAGCCCTGCCCTGCTGAACTGCCGCCTCAGTGGGGCAACGCTCGTCCTCCACAGCCTCGTCCGATCCCCACGGACCAGGGCGGACGCGGCAGTCGCCAGTGCACCCACCACGCCGGCCGCGAGGCCCACGACCGGGCCGAGCAGTGCCAGGAGCGTCCATGCCCAGGGTGACCCGGGCAGCCACAGCCATCCGGAGGCCAGCAGCGCGACGATGGACGCCGGGACGAGGCTGCGGCGCAGATTGTCCGCCATCTTCCAGCGCGCGACCACCGGCAGGGTGTTGGGAGCGTGACCCTGCTCCGTCGGCACCCGCGAACCCAGCCAGGGCAGCAGCTGCCAGTCGCCCCGGACCCAGCGGCTGAGTCGCAACGCGGCCACCAGATAGTTGGGGGGGTAGTCCTCGTAGACGGTGACGTCGCTGACCAGCCCCGCCCGCCCCTGCGCACCCTCGAACAGGTCGTGGCTGAGCAGGGCGTTCTCGGGAACGAGGTCCTCGAGGCTGCGTTCGAAGGAATCCACGTCGTAGATTCCCTTGCCCATGTAGTTGCCCTCGCCGAAGAGGTCCTGGTAGACGTCGGAGACGGCCATGTTGTAGAGGTCGACGGTGGAGTCCCCGGCAAGCGCCCGGGTGAAGGCGGAGCGGCTGGCGCTCACGGGATCGGTTTCGGCGCGCGGCTGCAGGACGGTGTAGCCGGCCACCACCCGTCCCCGGTCGTCGAACGCGGCCTGGTTCAGCGGATGTGCCAGCGTGCCCGCGAGCCGCCCGGCGGCGTCAGGGGGGAGCACGGTGTCGGCGTCGAGCGTGATGACGTAGCGCACACCGTCCAGCAGGGTGCGGTCTCCGGCCACCAGCTCGAACGACGTGTCGGTGGCGCCGCGCAGCAGCCTGTCCAGCTCCTGCAGCTTCCCGCGCTTGCGTTCCCATCCCATCCAGGACCTCTGGGTCTCGTTCCACATCCGGCGCCGATGGAGGATGAGGAAGGGGGCGCCGGCGGTTGCGGCGTTCAGTTCGGCGAGCGCGCGCTGAGCGTGCGCGAGGACCTCGTCGTCGCCTGGAGCGGTGGGGCCCTTGGCGTCCGGGAAATCGGTGACCGCGGCGAAGGCGAGACCCGGATCCGGGTTGCGTAGGTAGTGGGCGCGGATGTTGGCCAGGAGGGAGTCGACGTCCGCCGGGCGGGATACGAGGCCGGGCACCACCACCAGGGTTTTGTGTTCCGTCGGGATGCCGTCGCGGAAGTCGAGCTTCGGCAGCACCCGCGGACGCAGGGTGCGCCCGAGCGCCCAGTTGACGAGGTGGACCGCGACCGTCAAGGCGGGCACGAGCGACAGGATCGCGGCGGGGACCGCGGCCCACGCGGCCCGGGTGCCCGAGTAGAAGGCGGCGGCCAGCACGAGGGCGGTGGTGATCACCAGGATCGGGACGAGGTAGGTGGCGGTGGGCCTGCCGAGGAGCGCCCGGCGGATCCGCTCACCGAGCCTGGGCCGGCCGCCGACGGACGTCTCCAGCCGCCGCCGGCCGGCGTCGATGAGGAAGTAGCCCACGTGGCGCTCGCGGGGGGTGGTGGAATCGGCGGCCAGGGCAAGGGCAGCCTGGGCCACCTCGACCTCGGAGCGGCCGGCCGTGCGTGCCGCCTTCTCGATCACGGTCCGGTAGCGGTTCCGGCTGTCGTAGTCCATGGCGGGGTAATGGCCGGTGGGGTCGCCGTCGACGAGCATCCGGTGCACGACGCTCAGCCGTTCGGCGGCGGGTTTCCAGTCCCACCTGTCGAGCTTGCGCATGCTGACCACCGCGGTGGCCATGATGTCGTCGTCGTCCTCGCCTGCGGGCGGATCTGCGACGGGTGGCGCGTTCCTCGCCGCGGGGAGCCCTGCGAGTCGCGATGCGGCCCCGATGATCGCCTGCAGCAGCACCACCCGCAGCATGGTGGGCAGCGCCCACACGTCCCCCTGGGTCAGGACGCTGTGCTGCTGATAGAGATCCACGAAGCCGAACAGCTGCTCCGGATCGAGCTGGAGCTCGTCGGCGCCGAGGACGGCCTCGGCCAGAGCGAGGGTCCTCGGGGGGCAGGTTGCGCCACCCTCCCAGGCCAGCCATGGCAGCTCCCGGTAGTACACCGCAGGCAGGTCCTGCCGCACCTGGCCGAGGGCCTGTTCGATCAGGTAATAGTTGTCGAGGAACCACTCCGACCCCGACGAGGGCGTCTTCGCCCCATCGCTGGAGAGCGCCGATCGGGCCGCGCGTAGCGTCCGAAGGAGTTCGGGGAAACGGGCCGGCAGGTTGACAGGACTGCCCCTGCGCGTGGTGGTCAGGACCTCCGCGTGGGCGCGGCCAAGCACCGTCGCACTGCCATGTTCAGTTATCACCGCGTCCCCCTTCGGAGGCCTTCCACCGATGGTAACCCGTGCGGCGTGTCGGCCGGGGTGACGGGGTGAGGTTCAGCGCCTCAGCTCGGCCGGGGTGGCCTCGCTATGCCCTGATTCAGCCCGCGACCAGGTGCGGCCACCCGGTCGAGAAGTAGTCGACGAACGCCTCGCCCACGCAGTTGTCGCGCAGGACGTCCTTCGTCACCGGGAAGGCGGGCCCAGGGTAGTCGGGGTCCGCCAGGATCCGCTCCGCGATCCGCTGGTCGGCCACAGCCGCCCGGCCGATGGTGACGAAATCGGCGCCCGTGGCCAGCGCCGCCACGGCGGCCGGTCCGCTGCCCACTTTGCCGGCGACCCCCAGGCGGGTGGAGCCGCGGGGGAGATCGATGAAGTGGCTGAGCAAGGGCGCCGCCCCTGGCTCGGCATCCTCGGGGAGCTTCGTGACGTCCCACAGGGACAGTTCCAAGTGGTCGAGGTTGCCCTCGGACATGAGTTGGGTGCTGAGCTCCGCCATCTCGGCGGTGTCGAGACCTAGTCGTTCGGTGGAGATCCGCAGCCCCAGGTGGAAGTCAGACGACGTGGCCGCCCGGATCGCCGCGATGGCCTCGCGGATGATGCGCGCCTTTCCCTCCAGGTCACCGCCATAACCGTCGTCGCGGACGTTGCGTGAACTCAGGAACTCGCAGAGCAGGTAGCCATGGGCGCCGTGGAGTTGCACCCCGTGGAAGCCGGCGCGTTCGGCGCGGACGGCGGCGGCGGCGAAGTCGTCGACGGCTCGTCGCACCTCGTCGGTGGTCAGTGCACGCGCGCCGTGGTCGGCGTCTGCGTAGGGTCCGACGCGCTCCTCACCGGAGGCTGAGGGGGTGGCCTGTGTACCGCCGTGATGGAGCTGGACAATCGCGGCGGTCCCCGTATCGCGGAGGCCATCAGCCAGCCGGGTGAGGCCGGGGAGGTGCGCGTCGTCGCTGATCCCCAACTGCCCCTGCCACGCCTTCCCGGCGAGCGCGACGTAGGCCGCGGCGGTCATCGTCATGCCGAAGCCGTGCCTCCCGCGCGCGAGCAGCCACCGGATCTCGTCGTCCGAGAGGGTGCCGTCGGGATGGGACTGCTTGTTCGTCAAGGGGGCCAGCGCCAGTCGGTTGCGCCAAGCAGGCCCGTGTGGAAAGACGAGGGGATCGGAGAGCTGTGTCACTCACACGAGGTTACTTCGTCTCGGCTGGCGCTTTCCCCTAGGGGCAAACGCGAGAGACACCTGCTGAAGCGGGGTGCCGTCCACGACCCTCGGGCGATGCGGGCAGCGGCCTCAGCCCCCGACGTTGACGACGCCCAACTCGTAGGCGCGGATGACGGCTTGGACGCGGGTGGCCAGCTCCAACTTGGCAAGGATGCGACCGAAGTGCGCCTTGACGGTGGACTCACTGAGATACAGGCTGTGCGCGATGTCCGCGTTGGTGAGGCCCTGCCCCACAAGGACGAACACTTCGCGCTCGCGGTCGGTCAGCACAGCGAGTTCCTGCTCGGCCTCGCTTCGGTCAGCGCCGGACAGGTGCGGCACCGCGACCTCGATCAGCTTCGCGGTGATCCGCGGAGAGACCACCGCGTCGCCGGCCATAACCGTGCGCACCGCCGCTACGAGTTCGGCCGGCCGGGTGTTTTTCAGCAGGAACCCGGCGGCACCGGCCTGCAGCGCGCCGAAGGCGAAGTCGTCGCGATCATAGGTTGTCAGCACCAGCACACGGGTGCTTGGCAGTGTCGCGGTCAGGTAGGTGGTGGCCTCGATGCCGCCCATGCCGGGCATGCGGACGTCCATGAGTACCACGTCGGGGGAGAGCCGCCGGGCCGTGCGCAGGGCCTCCTCGCCATCGGAGGCTTCGCCGACGACCTCGATGTCGGGTTGCGCCTCGAGCACGAGCCTCAGTCCGTACCGGACCAGTTCCTGATCGTCGACCAGCAGAACACGGATGGTCGCCGCTGTGGCGGAGCCCTCGGTCATCGTTCCTCCATCGGCAGTCGGACATCCACCCGCCAGCCCCCACCGGCGCGGGGACCCGCGTTCACGCGACCATCGTAGAAGGCCGCCCGCTCCCGAATACCCAATAGCCCGCGCCCTGGTTCCGTGTCTGCCTGGACGGGGGCCGATGTGTCCTCGATGAGGACCGTCACCGCGTCATCGTCGTGCACCACCCGCACCAGTACGTCGCGTACCTCGCGTGCATGTCGGAGCACGTTGGTGAGCGACTCCTGCGCGACCCGGTAAACGGTGAGGCCGACGACGGCCCCAGCGTCAGGGTCTCCCTGAAGTTCCAGGCGGACCGGAAGGCCGGCGGCCCTGAACTCGTCCACCAGGGCGGGCAGGTGCTCAACGCTCAGCGAAGACGGCAGCGTCGCCTGGGGTGAGCCGTCGTCATCACGCACCGCCCCCAGCAGGCGGCGGACCTCCCCGAGGGTGCGCCGTCCGGTCTCGGCGACCCGCCCGATCGCGCGGAGCGACTCCTCCGGCCGCGACGAGGCCGCGGCGTGGGCGCCGTCGGCCAGCGCGATCATCACGGACAGACTGTGGGCGATGACGTCGTGCATCTCGCGCGCGATGCGCTCGCGCTCCTGAGCACGCGCAATGCTGGCCTGCTGGTCGCGTTCCCGCCTCATCTGCTCCGCTTGCTCCACAAGGGCAGCGATGTGGCGACGTCGATGGCCGACGTTGATGCCGATGAGGACGGTGATCAGGGCGGCTGCGACGAAGACGGTAGTTGCGCTGAGCCAGTCCGTGGGCCAATCCTGCGGGTCGACGCGTGGGGCCAGGCCCAGCAGAGGGGGGCCGAACCGCACCCGGAACGACAGGATGAGCGCGCCCAGCGCGCCGGCCGTCGCCGCGAGGCCGAATGCTCCCCACGCCCGTCGAGTGGTCCGCGTGGCGCCGACCTCGTACAGGGCGGGCAGGACCAGCACGGCCTCTGCGCCACTGCCCCAGCCCGCCGTCAGTGGCAGGGCGGCCAGCGTCGCCGCGAAGGCGACCGCAGGGCGGCGACGCCGGGTCAGGACGGTCGCGATGCCACCCGCGCCGAGGAGCAGGATCGGCGCGAGCGGCGTCCTCAACGGCGACTCGAGAGACAGGTACGCGAGGAAGAGGGCGAGCACGGCGTAACCGGTCAGTATGGCCAGATCGCTGCAGTCAGGCCGGTAGCGCTCGGCGCGGTCATTCATGCGTCGCGCCTCTGCAGGGCAACCGCCCCCCCGGCCAGGGCCAGAGCCGCCCAGGCTGCCACCAATAGCCAGCCGGCTGCAGTACTGATGTGGCCACCCCAGACGTCGAGGAAGGGGCCTCCCGGGGTGCCGACCCGCGCCATCGCGTCGCCGGCATTGCCGAGCAGTGCCACGCGTGCAACACGGGAAAACAAGTTGAACGGCAGCGCCGAGGCCAGGATCGGCCCCAGAAGGGTGGCCGTGAACACGACTACGGCACCGATCGTCGTGGACCGCACGAGCATTCCGATGCCCACACCGAACACCGCGCAGAGCCCGAGGTACACCGCGGAGCCCAGCAGCGCGAGGAGGACGCCGGGCGCGGTCAGAGGGGCATGGAGTCCGTGCTCCGCATACAGGGGGTAGGTCGCCAGCCAGGCCCCGAAGACGGTCGTCAGGGCGACTCCGGTCACCGCGAGGAACGCGACTATCGCCTTGGCCCACAACACCCGCACCCTCGTGGGCACGGCCATGAGCGTGGTCTGGATCGACCCGGATGAATATTCGGCGCCCACGGACGAGACCCCGGCGATGCCTGCGATGATCTGGCCGAGAATGACCATCGGGAGGGTGACGTCACCGATGGTGCGTTCGACCGACGCGACCGACGGCACCCCGGAAGACTCGAGGGTGAGGCCGAGGAAGAGGCTGCCTCCCAGCCCCACGGCCAGGATGCCGCCGAGGGCGAGGAACGTCGACGGCAGGCTCAGCAACTTGATCCACTCCGAGCGCAGGGCGTCGCGGAAGGCCGGGCGGCGGACAGCGGGATCGGCGCGTCGCGTCGTAAGCGCGGTGGTCATGATCGGGCTCCTTCTCCTGCGGTGGAGACCGCACGGTACTCGGCGGCCTCCGCCGTGAGGGTCAAGTATGCGTCCTCGAGGGAGCCTTCGGTGGAGGTGAGTTCGTGAAGGACCACCCCCGCGGCCGAGGCGGCCTCGGCCACCTCTTCGGCGGTCAGCCCTGAGATCTCGACCGCACCGTCTGGGGTGGGCGTGACGGTCACGGCCTGGGCCGCGACGGCGGCACTCAACCGCTCTACGTCGCGTGTGCGGGCCCTGACGACTGTGCGGGTCGCACCGGAGATGACCTCGCGTATCGGGGCGTCGGCCAAGATCTTGCCGCGGCCGATCACAATGAGGTGATCGGCGGTCTGCGTCATCTCTCCCATCAGATGCGAGGAGAGCAGCACCGTTCGGCCCTCGGCTGCCAAACGACGCAGGAGCGCCCGGATCCAGAGGATTCCCTCAGGGTCGAGGCCGTTGACAGGCTCGTCAAGGATGACGGTCCCAGGGTCGCCAAGCAGCGCCGCAGCGATACCCAGACGCTGGCCCATGCCCAGCGAGAAACTCCCCACGCGCTTGTCAGCCACCGATTCCAGACCGGCGAGTTCGATGACCTCCCGGACCCGGTGTTTCCCGATGCGGTGGGTGGCGGCGAGACCGAGCAGGTGCTTGTAGGCGGTGCGGCTGGGGTGCGCCGCCCGGGCGTCCAGGAGCGCGCCCACCTCGTGGAGCGGTGACTGCAGGTTCCGGTAGGCAGTTTCGTTGATCGTGGCCGTTCCCCCGGACGGTCGGTCGAGCCCCACGATCATCCTCATCGTCGTCGACTTCCCTGCACCGTTGGGGCCCAGGAAGCCGGTCACCCGGCCCGGCCGGACGGTGAAGTCGAT
Source organism: Tessaracoccus sp. ZS01 (assembly GCF_022342445.1). Classification (NCBI taxonomy): domain Bacteria; kingdom Bacillati; phylum Actinomycetota; class Actinomycetes; order Propionibacteriales; family Propionibacteriaceae; genus Tessaracoccus; species Tessaracoccus sp. ZS01. The sequence continues at coordinate 108,588 of NZ_PQFE01000007.1, forward strand.
CCGGTCGACCGCCACCTTCTGGCCGTACCGTTTGGTCAGGTTGTGCACTTCAATCATGTAGCGCCTTTCGTTCATTTCCGACGCTACGTGACGACCCCCGACGGGCTCGTTGTCCTGCAGTCCCCTCATCCTGAGAGGGGCAGTACCCAGGTCCACATCATGGATCCGTTTCAGGCGCTCGCCCAAGAGCCGCCGCGACAGCAGCACCCCGACCCCGCCCTGTGTCACGTCGCTGTGGCGTGAGCCAATGTCCGGCTCAGGCTAACGGTCGAAGGTAAACTCCCATCCGAGACGGACCTGCCGCAGGCATGGCCGCGCGTCGGAAGGCGGCTTGTGGAAAGCATCAGCAGAAGCCGGGACGGCAGCGTCCATGTGACGGACGAGCGGTTCAACACCCTCTCGCACCTCGTGGCCTTCTGCTTCTCAGTGATGGGAACGGTGCTGCTCGTCTCCCAGGCCGTCGCTCAGGCCGAACCTTGGAAGATCGTCGGTTTCAGCATCTACGGCCTGTCCCTCATGACGCTTTTCGCGGCGAGCACACTCCACCACGGGATTGATCGTGGGCCCCGGATGAATGAGGCGTTGCGGACGCTCGACTACGCATCCGTCTTCGTCCTCATCGCTGGCACGGTCACCCCCTTGGTGCTGGTGCTCGCGCGCAACGCGTTCGGGTGGGCCGTGTTCGGCGCGGTGTGGGGCGTCGCGATCATGGGCGTCGTCCTTCGCTCCGTCTGGCGCCGGCTTCCGAAGTACATCACCAACACCCTCTACATCACGCTGGGCTGGATGACCGTCGCGCTGCTGGGAGCTGACGTCTCGCTCCCGCCGCTGGCACTCTTCCTCCTAGCGGCGGGCGGGCTTGTGTACAGCGCGGGCTTCGTGATCTACGTGATCGAACGGCCCAACCCGTGGCCCGGCCGGTTCGGCTTCCATGAGATCTGGCACGTGCTCGTAGGCTTAGCGGCGCTCCTGCATTTCCTCTTGATGTACGTCTTCGTCCTCCCTGCCTGATTCGAAGGAGTGACGGCGTCGAGCGGCCACGCACTCGGACCAAGGGCGCAGAAGCGCTCAGCCCTAGCCGATGCTCCCGCGGCTCTCGCGCGGCGGTTGCGCGGCTGGGCTCCCCGGCCGGCAGTCCACCGTGAGCCCACCGTCGGCGCGGACGGCCTGCCGCAGCACCTCGTCGGCCCCCACCGTGCAAGCCGGCCAGACGACGCTGTCGATCAGCGTGCCCTCAACGACGGCCCCGTCGCCCACCACGCTGCGGCCGCCGTTGGCCAGCAGGTTCGCCCGGAGGTAGTCGGCCGGCGTGCCGCAGTCGACGACGTCGCCGCGCACGCGCACGAACTCGAGTTCGCCGCGCTCGAACGCTGGCCCCCACACCAGCGGGTACAGGGCCGCGAAGCGATCCGGCAGGGCCGCCACGTAACGGTGGGGCAGCAGGCTGACTCCGACGAAGCGCCACGGCCCGAAGTCCGCCGGGCCGTCGCCGGCTTCCGCCACCAGGAGCCTCGGGTACTCGCCCGACCAGCCGGCAACGAGCTCGGACAGGTCGTCGGTCAGCCAGCTGTCGGAGTTGTGCAGCAGCACGTCGGCGTCCCCGATCCAGCCGGCAAGGTGGCCCAGCGCGCCGGCGCTGCCGAGCAACTCCGCCTCGTGCGACACGGTGACCCCCGTGCCTTGCAGGTAGGAGTCGATCTGGCCGGCGAGGTGGTAGGCGTTGACGGCCGTCCGGGAGACATGGGGGCGCACCCGGTCGAGCGCCCAGTCGAGCAGGGGCCGGTTCCCCACCGGGCACAGCGGCTTGGGCCGCAGGTCGGTGAGCGGTCGGAGCCGGCGCCCCTCGCCGGCGGCCAGCACCACACCCAGCAGTTCACGCTTCGTCACGCCGGCCATTCTGCCCGCCGCCGAGACGAGCCGCCAGGATGGGGAAGGGTAAGGTCCACACGAGCCGGGCAGTCGCGGTTTGCGGGGGGCGAAGGGAGGAGCATGGCGGAGGTGCTGGCGGTTGTCATGCCGCTGTACGTGCTGATCCTGCTGGGGCTGCTGGCCAGCAGGGCCGAGGCGTTCGGGAAGGCCGACGTCGGCCTGAACTCCTTCGTGTACTGGTTCGCGCTGCCGGCGTTCCTGTTCGACGCGATCGTGAAGGCCCCGTCGGGCGCCGGGCTTCCCGTTTCCCTGTTCCTGGTGGCGTTCGTCGTCACCCTCGGCTTCTCGGCCCTGGTCTACCTCGCCTCGCGTTTGGCCGGGCTCCGGCCGATCGCGGGCAGGCTGTCGCTGGCGGCGGGCTACGGCAACGTGGGCTACTTCGCATTCCCACTCATCCTGAGCGTCCTCGGGCCGCGGGCCGCGCTGCCGATGGCGTTGACGTCCATGGTGCACAACCTGATCTTCATGGTGGGTTACCCGGCGTTGGCGACGGCGGGGAAACCCCAGCCGGGGCGGCTGCGGCGGGCGCTGCTGAAGGCGGGCCCGCTCAACCCCGCGGTCATCTCCGTGGTGGCCGCGCTCATCGTGCGCGGCCTCGGGCTGGAACTGCCCGAGATGGTGGCCGTCCCGGTCACGCTGCTGGCGCAGGCCGTGATCCCGGTCGCACTCTTCGCCATCGGCCTGTCGCTCGGCCCGGCCGTCAAGCAGGTGTGGACCCGTGGTTCGTCCCTGGTGGCGATCGTGTCGGTTGCCATGGCGAAGCTCCTGGTCCTGCCGCTCCTGACGTGGGCGGCGGCCAAGCTGTTCGTTCCAGACCCCACGGGCCTGCTCACCGCGGTCTTGGTGCTGCTCGCCGCCATGCCCACCGGCGCGACCACGTTCACCCTGTCGCAGGAGTTCGACGGCGACGGGCACCTGGTCGCCGCCGTCGTGGCGGTCTCGACGCTCTTGGCGCTCGTGACCGTCTCGGCCTTCAGCGTCCTGGTGGTGTAGAGCCGGAGACCCCCGGCTCCGGTGTCTCGCCGTAAGAATCCCAGTCGCCGAAGGCCGGCCGGGCCCGCCAGTGGCCCGACACGTCGAGGTCGCGGTACCTCGAGATCCGTGCGTCCGGCATCGGCTTGACCACCTCGTGGCAGGTGGCATTCGTAACGACGCACCCGGTCATGGCAGGCGGGTCCGAGGGTTTCCACCGAGGGTCCGACTCTGAAAGGATCAAGCATGGTGATTGATCCCACCGCATTCGACGCCGCCGTCACCCGCCAGTCGTTCACCGGCGTCGTGACGGTCGACGTCGGCGACCAACGGGTCTTCGAGCGCTGCGAGGGTTTCCTCAACCGGGCTCTCGACGTGCCGATGACACCCCGAGCGCGGATCGCCATCGCCAGCGGGAGCAAGAGCTTCACTGCTCTGGCGGTGATGCGGCTCGTCGAGGACGGCGCCGTGCAGCTGGGGCAGACGACCTGCATCGGTTCTGGCGCGCGCGAAGATTCTCGGGCTCAACGGTGGCTGGGACCTGCTCACCCAGTAGCTGGAAGAGGAGTCCCGCACCGACGAGCTCCTGAACAAGATCGCCGAGACGGAAGCAAACGCGAAGGCGAAGCAGCAGGCCTGACCTCGTGAGCCGCCCGGCACGCCCCTTCGCTGGCGTGCCGGGCGGTTCTCGTTGGGAGCACGGCACTAAGGTCGACCGTGTGAGTAGCTCAGATGGATTCTTTGGTCAGTACGGTGGACGGTTCGTGCCACCCCAGCTCGAAACCCCCCTCGCCGAGGTGGCCGAGGCGTACCAGGAGGCCATCAAGGACCCGGCCTTCCTCGCCGAGTACGAGGCCCTATTGACGGACTACGTCGGCCGGCCGTCCCCGTTGTTCAAGGCGCAGCGCCTCAGCGAGGAACTGGGTGGGGCCGCCATCTACCTCAAGCGCGAGGACCTCAACCACACCGGCGCCCACAAGATCAACCATTGCCTCGGCGAGGCGCTCCTCGCCAAGCGGATGGGCAAGAAGAAGCTCCTCGCCGAAACGGGCGCAGGCCAGCATGGGGTTGCCCTGGCGACCGCCGCGGCGCTGGTCGGGCTTGAGTGCGAGATCCACATGGGGTCCATCGACATCGCCAAGCAGCACCCCAACGTCGTGCGGATGGAGCTGCTCGGCGCCAAGGTGGTTCCTGTCACCAGCGGCGGGGCGTGCCTGAAGGACGCCGTCGACTCGGCCTTCGGAGTCTTCGCCGCGGACTACCACGACACCTTCTTCGCCATCGGATCCGTCGTGGGCCCCCACCCGTACCCGACCATGGTGCGCGACTTCCAGTCGATCGTCGGGCGCGAGGCCCGGGAGCAGATCCTGGCGAAGGAGGGCCGCCTGCCCGACGCCGTGATCGCGTGCGTGGGCGGCGGGTCCAATGCCATCGGGATCTTCAGCGGCTTCCTCGACGACACGGACGTGCGCATCTACGGCGTCGAGCCCGCGGGCCGCGATCTGGGTACTGTGGGAGAGCACGCCGCCACCATGACCCTGGGGTCAGACGGCATGCTGCACGGCATGAAGACCGTGATCCTGCAGGATGAGGCCGGCGAACCGACGGCGGTGCACTCGATCGCCTCCGGCCTCGACTACCCGGGCGTCGGACCGGAGCACGCCCACCTCCGGCAGACCGGCCGGGTCGACTACGTGCATGCCTCCGACGACGAGACGTTGGAGGCCTTCAAGCTCCTGTGCCGCACGGAGGGCATCATCCCCGCGCTGGAGTCGAGCCACGCGCTCGCGCACGCCATCCGCATCGCCCCGTCGATGGGTGCCGACCAGATCATCCTGGTGAACCTGTCCGGGCGTGGCGACAAGGACATCGACTACGTCGCCGAGAGACTGGCGGAGCGCGCGAACGACGCTGGACTGGAGTCCACACTAGAAGCCTGAGCGGAGCGCGGGGGAAACCGGGGGCCGGCGACTATGCGGGTCTGGCTCCCGGTGGTCCCATCTTCCAGCCTCCAGCGACTGTCCAGGCTTCCACCTCCCTGCGCGGCTCCGCCGGCTCGCGCACGCATCAGTTCGACTACCCACGGGAATGACCGCCCGGGCGTATCGTGGGAGGACGTTCCTGGAGGGCATCATGAGCACCACGACTCACCCCACAACCGCGCCCGCCCAAGGCCCCAGCGCACGCGAGGCCCGCACCGTCGCGGAGGCGGCACGACAGACCGAGTGGACCAAACCCAGCTTCGGCAAGGAGCTCTTCCTCGGAAGGCTGCGGCTCGACCTCATCGAGCCCTGGCCCACGCCCAGCGCGGCGGCCCGCGCGAAGGGCGAGAGCTACCTCACCCGAGTCGATGAGGTGTGCCGCCGCATCGACGGAGCCCGGATCGAGCGCGAGGCACGCGTCCCAGACGAGACCTTCGCCGAGCTGGCCGAGATCGGTGCCTTCGGGATGAAGGTCCCGGAGTCGCAGGGCGGTCAGGGTCTCACGCAGTACTACTTCAACAAGGCGCTGACGCTCATCGGCTCGGCCAGCCCCGCAGTGTCCGCGATGCTCTCAGCCCACCAATCCATCGGGGTACCGCAGCCGGTCAAGATGTTCGGCACCGCCTCCCAACAGGAGGCGTACCTGCCGCGGGTGGCGGCGGGTGAGGTTTCCGCATTCCTCCTGACCGAGCCCGACGTCGGATCGGATCCCGCGCGGCTTGCCACAACGGCCACGCCCGACGGCGACTTCTACGTCCTCGACGGGCTGAAGCTGTGGGCCACCAACGGCACGATCGCCAGCCTGTTCATCGTGCTGGCCCGCGTCCCGGCAACCCCCGGTAGCAGGGGCGGCATCACGGCCTTCGTCGTAGAGGCGGACTCACCGGGGATCACCGTCGAGCGCCGCAACGCCTTCGTCGGGCTCCGCGGCATAGAGAACGCGCTCATCCGGTTCCACCAGGTGCGGGTGCCTGCCGCCAACGTCGTGGGCCAGGTGGGCAAGGGCCTGAAGATCGCCCTGGCCACGCTCAACACCGGCCGCTTGTCGCTGCCGGCAATGTGCGTGGGCGCGGCGAAGTGGTCGCTCCACGTGGCACGCGGTTGGGCCGGGGAGCGTGTGCAGTGGGGCAGCCGGGTGGGCGACCACGAGGCCGTCGCCACCAAGATCGCGTTCATCGCCGCCAGCACCTATGGCATGGAGTCGATGCTGGACCTTGCCAGCATGATGGCCGACGACGACTCCAACGACATCAGGATCGAGGCCGCGCTGGTCAAGCTCTACGCCTCCGAGATGGCCTGGCGCATCATCGACGACCTCGTCCAGATCCGCGGCGGCCGCGGCTACGAGACGGCCGACTCGTTGGCGGCTCGCGGCGAGCGCCCCGCCGCGGTGGAGCAGCTCATGCGCGACATCCGCATCAACCGGATCTTCGAGGGTTCCACCGAGATCATGCACCTCCTCATCGCCCGCGAGGCCGTCGACGTCCACCTCGAGGTGGCAGGCGAGATCATCGACCCCGAGGCTTCGACGCGTGCCCGCGCGGAGGCGCTGGCGCGAGCGTCGGCGTTCTATGCCAAGTGGCTGCCGATGCTTGTCGTCGGTGCGGGCACCGTTCCCGGCTCCTTCCGTGAGCACGGGCCGTTGGCCGAACACCTACGCTATGTGGAGCGAGCCGCCAGGCGCCTCGCCCGGGGGGTCTTCGCCGGGATGGCGCGCTGGCAGGGAAGGTTGGAGCATCGGCAGGCCTACCTGGGCCGGATCGTCGACATCGGTGCAGAACTGTTCGCCATGTCCGCCTCCTGCGTGCGCGCCACGGCCGAGAAGGAGAACAACCCCGAGGGCGTCGAACTCGCCGGGGCATTCTGTGAGCAGGCGCGGGTGCGGGTGGACGCGTTGTTCGGCGCGCTGTGGCACAACTCCGACCGCAGCGACCGTCACCTCGCCCGCCGTGTGCTCGACGGGCACCACACGGGTCTGGAGGACGGCGTCGTGCATGTGGCCGACGACCTTCCATGGGTCGCGGCATGGGAGCCGGGGCCGGCCGCGGTGCCCGACGTCCGCAGACGGATCCCGGGCCGTCCCTGAAACGGGACGACGGCGCGCCCACCGCCCAGGGTGGACACGCCGTCGCGTCTGTGGAGAGGGTCAGCCCTTGACTGCGCCCTCGGTGATGCCGGCCATGAACTGCTTGGCGCCCAGCGCGAAGATCAGCAGCAGGGGCACCACCGCTATCAGCGACGAGGCCATGAGCATGCCGTAATCGGTGCCGTGGGCGGTCTTCAGTTGGCTGAGGGCCACTTGGAGCGTCAACTTGCTGGGGTCGTTCAGCACGATCAGCGGCCACATGAAGTCGTTCCAGGAACCGATGAAGGTGAACATGCCCAGGAAGGCCAGTGCGGGACGGATGGTGGGGAGGCACACGTGCCAGTACTGCCGCAGGAACCCCGTCCCGTCGAGCGTGGCGGCCTCGAGGAGTTCCGACGGCAGCGCATTGACGGTGTACTGCCGCAACCAGAAGACGCCGAACGCGCTGGCAAGAGACGGGAAGATCAGGGCCTTGAGGTCGCCAACCCAGCCCAGCTTGCTCATGAAGAGGAACTGGGGGATGGTCGCCAGTTGGGAGGGCAGCAGGAACGTCGCCAGCACGATGGCGAACAGCGCGTTCCTCCCTGGGAAGCTGAACTTGGCGAAGGCGAACGCGGCCAGCGAAGAGACCAGCAGCACCAGCACGGTCACGCTCGTGGCCACCACCAGCGTGTTCGACATGGCGCCCCAGATGTTGATGCGCTCCATGATCGACCCGTAGTTCGTGGCGAGCTTGTCGCCCGGCGTCATCACCGGCGGGTACTGGTAGATCACGGCCGACTCGTTCGTCGACAGGACGAACATCCAGTAGAAGGGGAACAGCGAAACCAGGGCGCCCGCGAGGAGCGCGAGGTGCCGCAGCACGGCGCCGCGCCGCGACAGGGGCCGGCGTCGGCGTCGGCTGGTTTCGATCGCTGCTCCCGCCAGCGCCGCGGGCACGGCGCGTTCGTTCATGGAACTCACCGCACACCCCTCACTTTGCGCTCGCGGGTCACGAGCCAGTTGATGGCGGAGAAGAACATCACCACGACGAAGACGCCCCAGGCAATGGTGGCGCCGTAGCCGTACCGGTTCTCCTGGAACGCGACCGAGTAGAAGTACAGGACCATGGTCAAACCCGAGTTGCCCACCCCGCCGGCGGAGGCGGCACCGGAGGACAGCGACGACGTCAGGACCTGTGCCTCGGTAAAGCTCTGGAGGGAGCCGATTGTCGACATCAGCGTGATGAACAAGACGATCGACCTCAGTTGCGGCAGCGTGATGTGGAAGAACGTGCGCCAACCGTTGGCGCCGTCGATGGCTGCAGACTCGTACTGCGTCTTGTCGATGGCTTGGAGGCCGGCGAGGATCAGCAGCGCGTTGTACCCGACGAACGACCACGTGGTCAGCGCCGAGATGGCGATCTTGATGCCCCACTCGTTCTGGAGCCAGGCGACGTTCTCGAAGCCGAACAGGTTAACCACCGCGTTGGCGAGCCCGAACTGGCTGGAGAACAGCGAGCTGAACAGGATGCCCATCGCCACCATGGACGTCACGTTCGGGATCAGGTAGATCACGCGGTACGTCGTGGAGAAGCGCAGCGTCGAGTTCAGCATGAGCGCGACGATCGTGGCGATCGTCAGCGTGGGCACCGTGCCCATGATCCAGAGCACGACGGTGTTGCCGAGCGCCTTGAAGAAGAGCGGGTCCGAGATCAGATATCCGAAGTTCTCGAAGCCGATGAAGTGGAGGTCTCCGAGGCCGGACCAGTTGGTGAAGGCCAGGGCCATGGTGAACACCATGGGCATGGCGCCGAACAGAAGGAACAGGATGAAGTATGGGGATACCGCACCGTATTGAGGCAGCGACTTCTTGACGCGCTGCCAGGTCGACAACGTGCGATAGCTGTCGACCGGCGGGGAGACCTGGGCATCTCCCCGCCGAGCCGCAGTCACGCTCATTTCACCGTCAGGCCCACCTGCTGCGCGAGGCGCTTGGCAGCGGTCACGGCGTCGTCCCACGCCTTGTTCGGATCCTTGCCGGAGGACTCGACGAGGTCCATCTCGGCGTAGAACGGGGCGTTGACGGTGCCCTCGTTGGGATCCTCGAAGCGGGGCAGGATGGTCTCTGCCGCCTTGCCGAAGACCTCCGCGGCAACCTGGCCACCGAGGAACTCGACGGGGCCAGCGACCTCGGGCATCTCGAAGGACGCCGGGGTGGCCGGGAAGTTGCCCTTGTCCTCGAACTCGTAGGCCTGGTTCTGCGCGTTGAGCAGGAACTTGATGACCTCGAACGACTTCGCCGGATCAGCCGCCCCCTCGGGAATGGCGAGGAAGGAACCGCCGTTGTTGTAGGCCTCGCCCGGGTGCTCGCACACGTGCCACTTGCCGGCGGTCTCCGGGGCGTCGACCATGAGGTCGGACAGGTGCCAGGACGCGCCGAAGTCGGCGGGCAGGCGGCCCTCGTTCACGGCTGCGGCGGTGTCGGCGCTGTTCGACTGCAAGGTGGCCACGATGCCGGCGTCGAGCGCCTTCACCGCAGTGTCCCAGGCGTTGCGGATGTGCTCCTGGTCGCCGATGAAGACGCCGGCCTCGTCGATGAAGCCCTTCCCGGTCTGCGCCCACGCGACGTCGAAGAGGCCGCCCGCGTTGCGGATGAGGTAGGTGTCGGGCTTGGCGGCCAGCAGCTTCTTGCCGAGTTCGATGTACTCGTCCCAGGTGCGGATCGAGGCGGCGAGCTCCTCCGGGTCCGACGGCAGGCCGGCCTCCTCGAAGATGTCGAAGCGGTAGAACAGGGCGGTGGGTCCGACGTCGATCGGGATGCCGAGCTGCTTGCCGTCCGCGGCGGTGGCCTGGTTCCACTTGTATTCGAGGTAGTCGCCCTTGATGTCGGCCGCACCCACGGTGTTGAGGTCGACGAAGAACTTGGCCTGGCTCTTGAAGAACGCGATGTCCTCACCCTTGACGCCGGTGATGTCCGGCAGGCCGGAGCCGGCGGTGAAGGTGGTGGTGAGCTTCTGCTTGAAGTCGCCGCCGATGACGTCCTGCCGGAGCTTGTACTGGGGGAACTCTGAAGCCACTGCCGCCAGGGCCTTCTCGCCGAAGCCCTCGGGCCAGGTCCAGAGGATCAGGTTGGTGGTCTCCGCTGCGGCGGATCCGCCGCTGGTCGGGGTGGAACCGGTCTGCGGCGCGGCCGTCGAGCAGCCGACGAGGCCGCCGAGTGCCAGGAATCCGAATCCTGCCGCTCCACCCTGGAGGATGGATCGTCGTGAAACCGTCATGGTCTCTCCTACTTCGTGATGGGGGATCGCTGGTGGCCCAGCCACGTGCGGTGAAGTCGATCAAATATGTGCAGGTGGATCAAGGCGGACGCCCGTGTCCCGTGGGTCCCGAAGCGTCGCCTCGCACCCGTGGTGAGCCGGCTGCTCATCGGAGTAGTACACGGACATATGGTTTTGACTAGGGATTCTGCACATCGTGGATCTTCCTCGACCGTCGTTGTGCGCCCCAATGTACAACAAAACGGCAGCGTGTGAAGAATCCTGATCAAAATGTTCATAAACGAGCAAGTTGGCGAGTTCTGGGGTAGGTTGTCGCTGTGCTGAAATCTGCCCGCCATGACGCCCTGCTCCGCCTCCTCCATGCCCGCGGCCCGGTCGCGGTGACAGAGGTCGCCGGACATCTGGGCGCGAGCCCGGCCACCGTCCGGCGAGACATCGCGGAGATGGAGGAACAGGGCCTGGTGGAGCGCACCTGGGGAGGGGTCCAGCTCCAGCGCGAGATCGACGATCCGTTCCAGGAGGCGCTGGGCAGGCGCGGCGCCAGCAAGCAGCGCATCGGGGCCGCAGCGGCTGCACTCATCCCGGACGGGGCGACCGTCATCCTCGACATCGGCACGACGGCGCACTACGTGGCGCTGGCCATGGAGGCGACAGACGTGACGGTGCTCACCGCCTCGCTGCCCACGTTCGAGCACTTCCGCGCCACCCAGAAGGCGGACATCGTCCTGCTCGGTGGGCGGTGGTCCGAGCAGTACCAGTGCCTGACCGGTGTCCAGGTTTCCGACGCCCTCGCCCGCCAGCACGCCGACCTCGCGTTCCTCGGTTGCTCGGGCATCGCCGACTCCGGCAGGATCCGCGACACCTCGTACGCGCAGAGCGACGTGAAGCGTGCCATCAGGGCTGCGTCCTCGAAGGCCTACCTCCTCGCCGATGCGGACAAGTTCCCCGGCAAGGGCGGCAGTTCCCCCTTCGACATCGATGAGCTCGACGGGCTCATCACCGACGCCCACCAGATCGCGCCGTCCCTGACGGAACGGTGCGCATCCCACAACATCGAGATCAGGACAGTATGAAGCTCACCATCCTCGGCGGCGGCGGTTTCCGCGTGCCGCTGGTCTACAAGGCCCTTCTTGCGGACGAGGCGCCGGAACGCGTCACGCAACTGCGCCTCTACGACACCGACGCCGCCCGGCTGCAGGCCATCACGCGCGTGCTCCGCGAGCTCTCCGCGTCGTCCGACGCTGCGCCTGAGGTGATGAGCACGACGGACCTGCGCGAGGCCATCAGCGACACGGACTTCATCTTCTCGGCCGTCCGGGTGGGCGGCACGGCGGGCCGCGCCCTCGACGAACAGATCTCCCTCAGCCACGGGGTGATCGGCCAGGAAACGGTGGGTGCCGGCGGCATCTCCTATGCGCTGCGGGGCATCCCTGCGGTGCTGGAGATCGTCAGTGCCATCCAACAGTTCGCGCCGGAGGCCTGGGTGATCAACTTCACCAATCCGGCCGGCGTGATCACGGAGGTCATGCAGCGGCACCTCGGGGAGCGCGTCATCGGGATCTGCGACTCGCCGGTGGGCATGGTCCGCAGGATCATCGACGTCCTGAAGCGCGCCGGTCTCGTGGCGCCCGACGTGGCCCTCATGAATGCCGGGAGCGACAGGATCAAGATCCGTTATGCCGGGCTGAACCACCTGGGGTGGCTGACCGGTCTCGAGGTCGACGGCGTGGATGTGCTGCCTCGGCTGTTCGAACGCCCCGACCTGATCGAGAGCTTCGAGGAGGGCCGCCTCTTCGGCGCGGAACTCGTCCAGGCGCTGCGCGCCGTGCCGAACGAGTACCTGCACTACTACTACTTCTCCCGGGAAGACCTCACCATCGACAGCGGCACGGACCAGACCCGGGGACGTTTCCTGCTGAAGCAGCAGCGAGGGTTCTACGAGTCGCTGGGCATCGAGCAGTCGAGCGCCTACGACCTGTGGGAACGCACCCGCCTCGAACGGGAGGTCACCTACATGGCGACCAACCGGGAAGCCGCAGGAAACTTCGAGCGCGATGACGCCGATCTCGAGACCGGGGGGTACGACAAGGTGGCGCTGGCCATCATGCACGCGATCGCCAACGACGTGCCGGCCGAGCTGATCCTCAACGTCGCCAACAACGGCATCCTCCCTGACCTGAGCGACTCGTCAGTCATCGAGATCCCCTGTCGGGTGGACGGTAACGGCGTCGTGCCGCTGCCGGGCGCGATGGTGCCCGAGCACGGCCGCGGCATGGTGGTCAACGCGAAGTACGTGGAGCAGCGCACCATCGACGCCGCCGTCAACAAGTCACGCCCTGATGCGTTGCTGGCGCTCACCCACCACCCCCTGGTGGATTCGTTCCGCGTGGCGGAGGAGCTCCTCGACGACCTCGTTGCCAACTTCGACGACCTGTCCTACCTCAAGGAGAACGCCTGATGCACGACAACCGCGAGCTGGTCGAGGAACGCCTGGAGCGCCTGCGCGAGCGGGTCGCGGGCGGCGTCTACCGCGTCGTCGCCCCGCTGGACGTCACGGCGTGGCGGGTCCCGGGCGAACCGGTGCCCTTCGAGGAGGCGGCCGCTGCGCAGTACGAACCGTTCCCTGTCGACACCCTCTGGGGGCCGGCCTGGTCCACCTGGTGGTTGAAGGTCCGCGGCGCTGTGCCCGCCGACGACGCCAAGGGGCGGCTCGAACTGCGCATCGACCTGGGGTTCGTCGGCGACTGGGCAGGCAACCAGTCCGAGGGCATGGTCTACACGACGGACGGCTGGCCGTTGAAGGCGGTCAACCCCATGAACCGCACGGTGCCCCTCACCTTCGGCTCGCTCGCGGAGCAGAGGAACCTCGTCGGTGACGACGGAACCCTGGAACTCATGGTCGAGGCTGCCTCGAACCCGGACATGACGCTCAAGCTCGGCCAGTCGACGCAGGAGGGGGACATCCTGACCCGCTCTGACCGACCCGTGTGGCGGTTCGGCGGCGCCGAGGTGGTCGAACGCGACGACGAGGTGTGGGGTCTCCACCTCGACCTCGACGTGCTCGACGGCCTGATGCGGCAGTTGCCGGTGGATTCCACCTGGCGCGCCGTGCTCCTGCGGGGTCTCGAGGAGGCCGCGGACGTCGTCGACGCGGACGGGGTGGCCGCCGGCGCCAGCCGGGCGCGGGAGATCCTGAAACCCCTGCTGACGAGCGGGGCCGCAGGCTCGGCCCAGCACATGACCGCCATCGGTCACGCCCACATCGACACCGCCTGGCTCTGGCCCATCCGCGAGACCCGGCGCAAGATCGTGCGCACCTTCAGCAACGTCGTCGCGCTGGCCGACGAGTACCCGGACTTCCACTTCGCGAACTCCGCGCCCCAGCACCACGCCTGGGTGAAGGAGGATTCGCCGGAGGTGTACGGGCGCGTCCGCGACGCCATCGACCGCGGCCAATGGCATTTCGTCGGCGGGATGTGGGTCGAGCCCGACGCCATGATGCCCAGCGGCGAGTCTTTGGTGCGCCAGTTCACCTCCGGTCTGCGGTTCATGAAGGACGAATTCGGCGTGACCACCGACTGCCTCTGGCTGCCGGATTCGTTCGGTTACAACGGGCAACTGCCCCAGATCGCGCGCCTTGCGGGCATGCGGTGGTTCTTCACCCAGAAGCTGTCCTGGAACCGTACGAACAAGCTGCCCCATCACACCTTCTGGTGGGAAGGCATCGACGGCACCCGCATCTGGACGCATTTCCCGCCGTGCGACTCGTACGACTCAATCGTCAGCGCCGAGGAGGTGCTGGGGGCGGAGCGCAACTTCAAGGAGAAGGGCCGCGCGACGCATTCCATGCTCCCGTACGGCTACGGGGACGGTGGGGGAGGGCCGGTGCGCGAGATGGTCGAGCGGGTCCGCCGCTTCGCCGATCTCGAAGGAGCCCCCGTCGTGTCCCACGGCTCCCCGGACGAGTTCGCACAGGCGGCCCGGGCCGAGTACGACCCTGCTGTCTGGTCCGGCGAGCTGTACCTCGAGTTCCATCGGGGCATCTTCACGTCGCTGATGGCCCTCAAGCAGGGCAACCGCCGCAGTGAAGCCGCGCTCCAGGCGACCGAATGGCTGGCGACCCTCGCCGCACGCTCGGGGCACGACTACCCGCATGAGAAGCTCGAGGAGCTGTGGCGCCGCGTCCTGGTGCTCCAGTTCCACGACATCCTGCCCGGCAGCAGCACGGGCTGGGTCAACCGCGAAGCCATCGCCGAATACGACGCCATCCTGGCGGAGATCGACGAACTGCTCCACGCCGCATGGGCGCACCTCCGCGGCGAGGGCGGACGCTCTGTCGTCAACCCCTCCGACGTGAGCCGTACGGAAGTGGTGGCGGTGGGCGACGAGCTTCGGCTGGTCTCGGTGGCGCCGCTCTCGGCCAGCGTGCTGGCCCCGGACGTCGGCCTCCCTGAGCAGGTGGCTCCGGTGACCGTGACCCACGAGCAGGGACGGATTGTGCTGGGCAACGGGCTGGTCCGCGTCGTCATCGAACCGGATGGGACCCTGAGTTCCGTGCTCGACCTGGGCGCCGAGCGAGAGGTGCTGCCGGCCGGCCAGCGGGCCAACGTGCTGCGCCTGCACCCTGACCACCCCAGCTGCTTCGACGCCTGGGAGTTGGAGGCGCAGTACCTGAGGTCGTCGCAGGACCTCACCGCGGTGGAGACCATCGAGGTCGTCGCCGATTCCGAGCTGCGTGCCACGGTGCACGTGACGCGTCGCTTCGGCGGGTCCCGGGTCACGCAGGCGATCTCGCTGGATGCTGGTTCGGCCGCAGTCGACTTCGTCGCCGATGTGGACTGGCGCGAGCGGGAGAAGCTGCTCAAGGTGGCGTTCCCGCTCGACGTGCGCGCCACCCATTCCGCGGCGGAGATCCAGTTCGGTCACATCGAACGCCCCATCCACGTCAACACCTCCTGGGACCACGCGAGGTTCGAGACGGTTGGCCACCGCTGGCTGTGGCTCCGGGAGCCTGGCTACGGCGTCACGCTCAGCACCAACGGCGGCTACGGGCACGACGTCGTCCCCGCCGGCGGCTCGGAGCACGCCCCCACGGGCGGCGTCGAGGCCCGACTCAGTCTCCTGCGGGCGCCCAACTCGCCTGACCCGGCGGCGGACGCGGGCCGGCACACGCTGCGCTACAGCCTCACCGTCGGGACGGATCTTGCAGCGTCGCATCAGGCGGGGATTCGCCTCAACCAGCCGCTGAGGGTGCTCGACGGGTCCGTCGAGCTGCCCCCACTGGTGTCGCTGACGCCCGTCGACGACCAGTCGTGGGCGGTGCTCGACGCGATCAAGCCCGCCTTCGACGGCTCAGGCGACCTGATCGTGCGGCTGCACGAAGCGGCGGGCGCCCGCAGCAGGCTGACGCTGGATCTCGCGCTGCCCGCGGCGACCATCACCGAAGTCGACCTGCTGGAGGCACCCGTCGAAGAGGCCACCCAGCAACTGCCCGCCGGTGCGGCGGCCGACACCGTCACGCTGCGGCTTCACCCGTTCCAGATCCTCACCCTCCGGGTTCGGACGAGCGCATGAAGCTGCTCCTGATCTGCATCGACGGCGTCCGAGTCGACCTCGCACTTCCGGGCGCCGTCGCGGGGGACCCGGGCTTCGCCGCTCCCGACCATCCCGCCGAGGACCGCTTCAGCACCGGCGGTGAGGACAACACGACCGACGTCGGCGCGGCCGCCGCCGCGGGTCCGCTCATGCCGACGCTGGCGCGCCTCATGGCGGACGCGGGCCACTCGCACGGGCGGATCCTGCCCATGTGGATGACTCCGCCGACGGATTCCGGCCCTGGCTGGGCCTCCATCCTCACGGGCTCCACCCACGAACAGTGCAACGTCTGGTGGAACGAGTTCGTCGGCCACGACCTTGCCCGCCGGCCGGACATCCTCTCCAGGATCTACTTCGCCAACCCGGCGGCCCGGACCATGGCCGCCGCCACCTGGGACGCGTTCGTGAAGTCCCCCGGCCCCATCCTCCAGACCCGCGCAGACCAGCAGCGCACCGGTCAGCACCAGGTGTTCCACCCCGGGACCCAGGAGGGGATCGCCGCAGCAGACGCCGCGGTGGCCAGCTGGGCGGCCTGGCGCCTGCTGCACGAAGGTCCGGACGCCTCGGTGGTGTACTTCGAGGGCGTGGACGCGGCCGGGCACGCACACGGTGCAGACTCGCACGAGTACCGTGCAGCCCTGCGCCAGGCCGACGAATGGACGCGGCACCTCGTGAAGGCGGTGTCGGAGCGCCATGAACAGCTGGGCGAGGACTGGCTGATCGCGGTCACCACCGACCACGGCCACAAGCCGCACGGCGGCCACGGAGAAGACGAGGTGGAGGTGCGCCGCAGTTTCCTCATCACGCACCGGGTGGGCGGCCGCCTGCCCGGGGTCCTGGCGGCCCCGTCGGTGTTGCGGAGCGAGGACGTCATGTGGCTGCTGCTCAAGGCACTGGGCATCCGTCAGGGCTCGTGGGATGCGGAGGGAGTCGGCGTTCACCGTGGCATCGAGCCCTTGGGCCCCAGCCGGGACCTGTCCTTCGAGTGGTGAGGCGGCCTCAGGCGGCCCACGCCCGCACGCGGCGCACCTCGCCGCGGAACGGGTCGGCCCACTGGCCACCGTATTCTCCGGCGCCGATGCGCCACCGCCAGGTGCCCTGAGCCAGCGGTTCTCCGAGGTGGGCATCAACCCGCCCCACCGCGTCGCCGTCGACCCACATCCCGGGCTCCGGCCCGTTGGCCACGACGATGCTCACCTGGGCCCCCGGTGCGTACTCGTGTGAGTTCGCCCAGGTCTCGCCGCCGCGCGTGAAGGCCATCCACCCGAGGAAGTTCTCCGACGACAGGCTCACGGCCGCGAGGGGCTCGGCCGAGCCCCCAGGAGCCTCGCCCAGCCGGGCCAGCAGCACCTGCCAGCCGTCCTGCATCGCGGCAGGGAGCGTCGCGTCGACCTGCAGCACAAAGCGTCCGGGCAGGGTCAGGTCGAACTCCGTCTCGCCGTCGGGCCGCAGATCGGCCACGAGGCGCAGGCCGTCGGACTGCCACGGTGTCTCACGCCCGCCGAGGGTCTCCGGGAGCGCGAAGCAGAACTGGTCATCTGCGCCGCTGAGGGCCAGGCGTCGGCGCGCCTCCACCGAGCGCGCGATGGCGGGCAGGCCGGCCGCGGGGCACAACGAGACCACCTGGCACACGCCGCGGCGCGGGTCGAACTCGTAGATCCGCGCCGCCCCCGCCCCGCCGAACGGCAGTTCCTGGTAGTTGACGGCGTGGTACTCGCGCCCGGGGGTGGTCACGCGGGTGCTGGGCCACTCGTGGCCGCCGAGCACGAGGAACGCCTGGGGATGGTGCGCGAGCAGTGCCCGGACCCGGTCGCCGTGGGTGGTCAGCGCCCCCCGCGAGGCGGCCTCGTGGCTCACCACCACGGTCGGCAGGTGGGCGTGCGCCGCCAGCACGTCGTCGGCCCAGCGCCAGCCGTTCTCCGACGGGCGCCAATCCAGGGCCAGGACGCCCAGCTCGATGTCGTCTGCGGCCGTGACCACCCGCCACGAGGAGTAACCACCCGGCCCGTGGTGGAGCGCGTGCGCGTGGGTGCCAGGCAGCAGGGCGGAGCCTGCGCCGAACGTGTCTCCGAAGGGCGTGGGCCCGCGAGTGTCGTCGGAATGGTGGGCCACGTCGTGGTTGCCCGTCGCGATGGTCATGCCCGGTCGCCCGAACAGGGCGGCCCCGTCCGCGAGGGCGAACTGCGCGGCGTCGACCTCCTCGGGCCAGCCGTGCTCGGTCACGTCACCTACGTGGATGATGTGCCGGACGGGGGCGACGGTGCCGCGGTCGACCATTGCGTGCACGTGGTGGAAGGTTTCCGCCAGGAACTCCGGCCGGCGGCGTTGCCCGTCGAAGAGATACTGGGTGTCGCCGAGCACCAACAGTGAGAACGCGGAGCTCACCTCGCGTCCAGCACTTCGCGCAGGCGCCCGGCCCGGGGATCAGCGTTCTGCGCCAATCGCGCCCGCAACTGCGGGAGGGTGGGCG